>NZ_JAAGPK010000207.1:0-11889 GCF_017104685.1 Burkholderia sp. Tr-20355
GGTCTATCGCTCGCACCTCCACTTCATGACGGATCGCAAGCGATGGCTGTTTCCTCTGCACAATCGGTGAGTCGCGCCAGCGTGCGCGCGAGTTCGGCCGTGCGCCGGCAGGTCAGCACGACGGCGGTCACGCGCGGCTCGGCCGGCGGCAGCGCGACGCGCGCGGGCGTTACGCGGATGTGACGTCGCATGCGAGCCGCCAGTACGTTTCGGGTTGGTGGAGATCGGCGCGCATATGAGGCTCGAACAACGCAACCTGGCTCGCGTACGCGGCGACGGCGGCGGCTTTCGCGGCGGCGCCGCGCGACTGGCTGCCGGCCGGTGCGCCGACCGGATGCGCGATCCAGCCGCGTTCGCGCCAGTCGATCACGCGTTGGGCCATCAGGCCGCGGATACGGCGATACGGCACGTCTTCGTAGAAGCGCCAGACGCGCGACGCGTGCTCCGGCATGTCCGCGTTGTGCGGCAGCAGCGACAGCACGGCCTGCTGCACCTTCAGGTGATCGCGATGGAACAGGCCAACCGGCGCAAGCACGCCGAAGCCGTCGTGGGTATCGATCGCATCGGCCACGCGCGCGGCGATGGCGGTCGAGGCGGCCGGCACGCCGTACTGGTCGTCGAGGAAGTCGAGCCAGACGGGGTGCGCGCCGAGCAGTGCGAGCGCGCGGGCGTCCTCGGCGCGGCGCGCGCGCACGGCTTCGTCGGCGAAGTCGAAGCCGGCGCGGCGATCCCAGGGCGGTGCGGGCGTGCCGCGCGGCGGAATGCCCGCGAAGACGGTGACGACGATCGAACCGGGCGCTTGCGCGAGCAGTTGACCGCAACTGAAGACGGCATCGTCGAGATGCGGCGAGACGACGAGCCAGCGTGTCGGAATGTTCATGACGTGACGGTTCCCGTGGTGGGCGGCTGCGCCGCGGGTTCCGACGGGCCCGCACGCGCCGTGCCTGCCCGTCGCCGGTGTTCCCGCGAGGAGCGTATCCGATGATCGACTTGATCCGGCCGCCGGCCGGAAACTACGCAACGGCGGTGATGCTGGTCGCGATCGCGACCGTGCTGCAGGCGCTCGCGATCCGTTTCGGCGGCGTGAACCTGCCGTTCGCTCTGTACTACCCGCTGCTCGCCGGCGCCGCATGGGCGACGTCCTTCCTGTTCGGCGTCGTGTCGACCGTCGTGAGTGGATTGCTCGTGTGGACGCTGTTCCTGTCCGATCCGGCCGCCTATCCCGCCCCGCTGCCCGAACGGCTTGTGCAGCTCGGTACCTTCTTGCTCGTCGGTGCGCTGGTTTGCGCGATCGCGTCGATGTTGCGACACACTCGGGTCGCGAACGACCGCGTGCGCCGCCACGAGGCCGCCGCGCGCCGGCAGCTCGAAGCGGTGCTGCGCGCGCTGCCGCACGGCGTGATCGCGACCGATACGAAAGGGCGGGTGACCTACATCAACGCAGCGGCGGCCGAACTCGCCGGCTGCCGGCCGGACGACGCGGCGGGGCGGCCCGTGCGCGACGTGCTGAAAATCGTCGACCGTGACGGGCACCGCGTGCAGACGACGCCGCTCGACCGCGCGCTCGATGGCGCGGACGCCGTGTCCGACCGGCACTGGCTGCAACCGGATGGGGCTGGCGAGCCGGTACCGATCGTCGAGGTGGCGTCGCCGCTCGGCGACGCGGACGGCAACGTCGGCGGCGCGGTGCTGCTGCTGCGCGACGCCGGCGCGGATCGCGCGCGCGTCGACGCGTCGCGGTTGCAGCATGCGGTCGTCGACGCGTCGCCGGATGCGATCGTCGGCATCGACGCGAGCGGTCGCATTGCCAGCTGGAATGCAGCCGCTCAGCGGATCTTCGGCTACGACGAGGCGGACGCGCGCGGCCGCATGTTCGACACGTTGATCGCGATGCGCTGGTTGCGGCGCAATCCGCTGACCGCATCGTTCGACGCGATGCGCGAACCGGTCGGGCCGCTCGAGTTGCTGTGCGTGCGGCGCGACGGCCGGCGTTTTCGCGCGACCATGTCGGCGTGCCCGGTACGCGGCAACGCGCGCGAATGCGTCGCGCTGTCGCTGACATTGCGCGAAACCGGTGCGCAGCGCCGTCGCGACCTCCGCGCACAGCGTTCGCTGCAGGGCGCGCGCGATGCGCGCGACCAGGCCGACACGTCGAACCGGCTGAAGGACGAACTGCTGGCGACGGTATCGCACGAACTGCGCACGCCGCTGAACGTGATCTACGGCTGGATCGAGGTGCTGCGCAATTCCGGCGATCACGCGCTGCAGCACCAGGCCGTCGACGCGATCGACCGCAGCGCGCGCTCGCTCACGCGGATGGTCGGCGACATTCTCGATGCATCGTCGCTCGCGACCGGCAAGCTGCGGCTCGACACGACGCCAGTCGACCTCGTGCGGCTGTTTTCCGATTCGGTAGGCACGTTCCAGACGGCCGCGTCGTCGGCCGGCATCGCGCTCGAATTCGATTGCGACGCCGCGTCGTGCATCGTGTCGGGCGACGCCGAGCGCTTGCGGCAGATGCTGTCGAACCTCACGTCGAATGCGCTGAAATTCACGCCGGGCGGCGGCAGCGTGACGGTCCGGCTCGCGCGCGACGACACGCGCGCGGTGTTGACCGTCGCCGATACCGGGCAGGGCGTCGCGCCGGAATTCGTCCCGTACGTTTTCGACATGTTCCGCCGCGCGGACGATTCGCCCGCATCGTCGCGGCGCGGGCTTGGGCTTGGCCTGTCGATCGTGCGGCATATCGCCGAACTGCACGGCGGCCGCGTCACCGTGGCGAGCGCGGGCCGCAATCGCGGCACGACCTTCACGGTGACGCTGCCTGCCGGCTGGCAACCCGCTGGCGCGATGGCGTGGGGCATCGCGCAGGCGGTCAGGGAGCCGCGCGAGCCGTTCGCGCTCGATGCGCAGCGGATCCTGATCGTCGACGACGATGCGACGACGCGCGCGAGCCTCACGGCCGCGCTGACCACCTTCGGCGCGGCCGTCGCGATCGCGTCGTCGGGCCGCGAGGCGCTCGCGGTGGCCGCCGACATGCGGCCGACCGTGGTGCTGTCCGATCTCGCGATGCCCGACGGCGACGGCTTCTGGCTGCTCGACGCGTTGCGGCGCGGGTCTACGAACGGCAGCGGCGGCCAGGCCGACGTGTGCGTGCTGGCCGTCACCGCGCATGCGGGCCCCGCCGACGAACGTCGCGCGCTGGAGGCGGGGTTCGACGGTTACCTGTGCAAGCCGGTCGACGTGCGCGAGCTGGCAAGCAAGATCGCGCACGCGACGAAGCGCGACGGCTGACGCGCCGGCCGGGGCCGACAAGGCGTCACGTCGCGGGAGCCGGCCGGTTCTGCGTATGCACCTGCGCGAGCAGGTGCGACGCGATCCGCGTGCTGCGCACGAGGTCGCCGGGCGCATGGTGCGTGACCTGGCGCTGGATGAAATACCGGGCGGTGTGCGCGAGCCCGTTCGCCAGCGGCGTCGTCGCACGCCAGCCGAGCCGCCGATGCGCGGCGTCCAGGTTCGGCCGCCGCTGGCGCGGATCGTCGGACGGCAGCGGCCGGAACTCGATCGGCACCGTCGTGCCGACGATCCGCACGACCTCGCGCGCGACGTCGATCATCGCGATCTCGACGTCGCTGCCGAGATTGACCGGCTCGCACGCATCTCCCGGCTCCGCCATCAGCCGCATCAGCGCATCGACCATGTCGTCCACGTAGCAGAACGAGCGCGTCTGCCGGCCGTCGCCATACACGGTCAGCGGCGCTTCGGCGAGCGCCTGCGTGACGAAGTTCGACACGACGCGTCCGTCGGCCGGATGCATGCGCGGGCCGTAAGTGTTGAAGATCCGCGCGATCCGCACGTCGACGCCGTACTGGCGGTGATAGTCCATGAACAGCGTTTCCGCGCAGCGCTTGCCTTCGTCGTAGCACGCACGGACACCGGTCGGGTTCACGCGGCCGCAATACCCTTCGTCCTGCGGATGGACATCGGGGTCGCCGTACACCTCGCTCGTCGACGCCTGCAGGATGCGCGCCTTCACGCGCTTCGCGAGGCCGAGCAGGTTGATCGCGCCGTGTACGCTGGTTTTCGTCGTCTGCACGGGGTCGCGCTGGTAGTGGACGGGCGACGCGGGGCACGCGAGGTTGTAGATCTCGTCGACCTCGACATAGAGCGGAAACGTTACGTCGTGCCGCATCAGTTCGAAGTTGGGTGCGTCGAGCAGGTGCGCGATGTTGTCGCGGGTGCCCGTGTAGAAGTTGTCGACGCACAGCACGTCGTCGCCGGCCGTCACGAGGCGTTCGCACAGATGCGAACCGAGAAAGCCGGCGCCGCCGGTCACGAGCACGCGTTTTCGATCGTAGCCCTTCATTACGTATTCTCCTTGCGGTGGGCGAGTAAGCCCGGCGTGGCGGCCACGGGCGTGCGCCGGCCGGTGCCGGCCGAGGTGCCGGCGCGCTGCGGGTGCGCGACGTCGCGGTAGATGTCGACGAGCCGGTCGGCCACGCCTTGCCACGTGTAGTGCCGGTGCGCGCGCAGGTAGCCGGCGCGCCCGAGGGCCTCGCACAGATCCGGTTGCGTACGCAACTGCACGAGGCGCGCGGCCAGCGCGGCCGGGTCGCGCGGGGGCACCAGGTAGCCGGTCGTGCCGTCGTCGACCGTCGTGCGGATGCCGCCCACGTCGCTGCCGATCACCGGCGTCGCGCAGGCCATCGCCTCGACCGGGGTGATGCCGAACGGCTCGTACCACGGCGTCGTCACGAACACGTCGGCGGCGCTGTAGTACAGGTGCAGCGCGTCGCGCTCGCGCCGGCCGACGAAGGTCACGCGGTTGGCGATCCCCAGTTCGTGCGCGAACGCGGCGAGCCGTGCGAGTTCCGGATCGCGCGCGGGGTCGGGCGTCGCCTGGCTGCCGCCGACGACATAGAGGTGCGTCGGCCGCCGCGGATCGCGCGGCATGCGCGCGAGCGCGTCGATCACCGTGTCGATACCCTTGCGCGGCACGAGGCGGCCGAGCTGCAGCACGACGAACGCGTCCTGCCGCCAGCCGAGCCGCGCGCGCGCATCGACGCGCGGCACCGGCCGGAATTCCTGAAGATCGAAACCGCACGGCACGATCTCGATGCGGGTCTTGTCGGCGCGATAGTGCGTGATCAGGTCGAGCGCGTCCTGCGGGCATTCGGCGATCAGGCGATCCGAGCGCCGCGCGAGCGTGTCCTCGATCGTGAAACGCGCGTCCGGGAACCCGTCGGCCGCGCCCTGGTGCAGGCGCCGCACGCGGCCGAGCGCGTGGAACGTGGTGACGAACGGAATGCCGAGCTGCCGCTTCACGCGCAGCGCGACGTCGCCCGACATGAAGAAGTTCGCGTGCATCACGTCGACCGGGTGGGGTTCGCGCCGCATGCGCGCGATCATCGCGTCCGCGAACGCGACCATGTACGGCAACAGCTTCTCCTTGGGCACGTCCGACGGCGGTCCGGCCCGCACGTGGATCACGCGCATGCGCGTGCCGATCGGCACGACGTCCGGCAGGTGCGGATTGTCGCAACGCGTGTAGACGTCGACGTCGAGCCCGCGCTCGGCCAGTTGCTTCGCGACGTTCGCGACATAGATGTTCTGGCCGCCGGCGTCGACACCGCCGATCACCCCCAGCGGCGACGCATGTTCACTGATCAACGCGATTCTTTGCATGGCATTGCTCCCGGTATCGGGGCCGCGCAGACGGGCCGCCGTTGTCGCTCGTTCGGCAAACGGCATGCCCGGTGCATTGCCGGGGAAACCGCTTCCCGGCGTGCCGAAAAAATTACAACGCGTTGGATGAAAGGGCGTCCGATCGCGGTTTCCCGCGTACTTGCGCCGCTGCCAGCACGGCACACGACTTGCGCGGGGGATACGCACCCGCCGGCCAGGCCGGCCTGACAAAAGGAGGTCACGATGAAGTCATTCCCGCTGCAAGCCCGCTCTCCCCGAAACCGCCGTCGGCACGCGTTGCGCGCCGGCATGGCGGTCGCGATCGCCGCCGCCGCGGCGTGCGCGGTGATCGCGCCGAACGCGAGCGCGGCAGGCGACGACGCCGCCGCCTCGTCGTCATCGCAATCGAGCACGGGCACGAAGATTCGCGACGCGACGATCACGACCAAGGCGAAAGCCGAACTCGTCGGCACGAGCGGCCTGTCGGCCGGCGACATCCACGTGAAGACGCGGCACGGCACGGTGACGCTCACCGGCAGCGTGCCGGACGAGCAGCAGCGCACGCAGGCCGTGAGCGTCGTGAAGCAGGTCGACGGCGTGCAGGGCGTGCGCGATCAATTGACCATCCGGCCCAAGTAACGGGCGCCGCGTCCAGGGAGTCCAGTGATGAACTGCATGCTCAAACCGGTCGGCGAACAGACGATCGTGATCACCGGCGCGACGAGCGGCATCGGCCTCGTCACCGCGCGCAAGGCGGCACGGCGCGGCGCGAAGCTCGTGCTGTTCGCGCGCAACGAGGACGCGCTGAACACGCTGTGCGAGGAAATCCGCCAGCACGGCGGCCTGGCGGTGCCGGTCGCCGGCGACGTCGGCAACGTCGAGGATCTGCAGCGCGCGGCCGCGAAAGCGGCCGACACTTACGGCGGCTTCGACACGTGGGTCAACAACGCGGGCGTGTCGATCTTCGGCACAGCGGCCGCGGTGCCGCTCGAGGACCAGCGGCGGCTGTTCGACACCAACTACTGGGGCGTCGTGCACGGCTCGCTCGTCGCGGCCGATCATTTCCGGCGCAAAAGCGATTTCCACGGCGGCGCGATCATCAACATGGGCAGCGAGGCGTCCGATGCGCCGGTGCCGCTGCAGAGCGCGTACGTCGCATCGAAGCATGCGGTGAAGGGCTTCACCGATTCGCTGCGGCTCGAGATGGAGTCGGACCGTCTGCCGGTGTCGATCACGCTGATCAAGCCGGCCGCGATCGACACGATGTTCGTGATGCACGCGAAGAACTACATGAACGTCGAGGCGAAGCTGCCGCCGCCGATCTACGACCCCGATCTCGTCGCCGACGCGATCCTGTTCGCGGCCGCGCACCCGCGCCGCACGCTGTTCGTCGGCGGTGCCGCGAAATTCACGTCGGCGAGCGCGTATCACGCGCCGCGCCTGTTCGATCGCGTGGCGGCCACGCTGTTCTCGCGCGGCCAGCGCACGGTGCGGCCGGCACGGCCGCGCGACGACAACGCGCTGTACGAGTCGCGCCACGCGCTGCACGAGCGCGAAGGGATGGACGCCCCGGTGCTGCGCGGCTGCGCGTACAACGCGGTGGTGCAGCGGCCGAAGGTGGCCGGCGCGGTCGCGCTGGGCGCGGCGGCGCTCGTGTTCGCCGCGCTGGCGCGTTCGCGCCGGACATCCACGTGATTTCATTCATTTGCAAAGGAGTTCGACATGACATCCCGACAACACACGGGCCACGAATACAGCCATTCGCGCGCGCACGAAGGCGAGCGCGTGCAGCAGGACCACGACAAGGGCGGCCACCAGACTGGGCACGGCAAGGCGCCGAGCCCGGTCGACGTGCAGAAGGCGCTGAAGGGCATGGACTATCCCGCGAGCAAGGCGGAAGTCGTCCAGTGCGCGGAACGTTCGCACGCGGACGCCGGTGTGCTCGACATGCTGCGCCGGATTCCCGATCGCGAGTACGCGACGCCGGCATCGGTATCGAAGGAACTCGGGCGGCTGATGTAAGTGCCGCCGCGTCGCGCCGCGCGGGTTGCCGCGCGCGGCGCCTGACCCGTCACGAGGAGGACGAGCATGGCGATGATCGTCGCAGGCCGCTTCACGACGTTCGATGAAGCGGAAGGTGGGGCGCGCCACCTTTACGAGCGCGCGTTCGGCCCGGACGACGTATCGATCTTCTTTCTGAATCCGGGCGGCCAGCATGCGCGCTTTCCGATCGGCGGCGACGTGTATGCCGATACGGCGGCGAAGCCGGGCGGCCGCGGCGCGATGATCGGTGCGATGCGCGGGTTGCTGATCGGCGCCGTCGCGGGGCTGGTCGTCTATGCGGTCGGCGTGCGCTACTGGTTCGTGCCCGCGGCCGGCGCGCTGGCCGGCGCGTATCTCGGCGCGTTCGGCGGTGCGCTCGGCCGGATGCGCGGCGAGCAGGCCGAAGGCAAGGGCACGCTCGCGCGGAGCGAAACGGGCGTGATTCTCGCCGCGCGCGTGACGCCCGACACGGCGAGCACGGCCGAAGACGTGCTGCGCGCGACTGGCGCGCGCTCGATCGAGCGCGTCGAAGGCGACTGGCAGGACGGCGAGTGGCGCGATTTCGACCCGGTGCGCCGGCCGGACGAACCCGCGTCGGGCGGCCCGCGCTGAGTACGCGCTTTCCTGCATGCGCTTGCAACGCCGACCGGGAAAACGCGGCAGCAGCGCCGTGCGCCTGCGGGTCGCGCGCGGCATGCCGCTTGCGCAACAGGAACGGCACCCGTTCAAGGAGGAACCGATGACTACCGCACAGACGCCCCCGCCCCAGCAGCAACGCCATCAACCGGGCACCGAACGCGACATGCATCCGAAGCCGCGCGACGACGCGGCCGACTACGTCGGCAGCGGCAAGCTGGCCGGCAAGGTCGCGCTCGTGACGGGCGGCGACAGCGGGATCGGCCGCGCGGTCGCGGTCGGTTTCGCGAAGGAAGGCGCGGATGTCGCGATCGTTTATCTGAAGGAGTCCGACGATGCGGCGCACACGAAGCGGCTGGTCGAGCAGGCCGGCCGGCGTTGCGAGGCGATCGCGTGCGACGTCGGCGAGCGCCGGCAGGCACGCGACGCGGTGGCGCGCACGGTCGAGCGGCTCGGCCGGCTCGACGTGCTGGTCAACAACGCGGGCGAGCAGCATCCGCAACCGGGCATCGAGGACGTGACCGAGGAACAGCTCGAACGCACCTTCCGCACGAACGTGTACGGCATGTTCTTCTGCACGCAGGCCGCGCTGCCGCATATGCAGCATGGCGGGCGGATCGTCAATACGGCGTCGGTGACGGCCTATCACGGCAGCCCGAGGCTGCCCGATTACTCGGCGACCAAGGGCGCGATCGTCGCGTTCACGCGTTCGCTGGCGATCGAGCTGGCCGAACGCGACATCCGCGTCAACGCAGTTGCGCCGGGGCCGATCTGGACGCCGCTGATCCCGTCAACCTTCACCGCCGACCAGGTCGCGAAGTTCGGCTCGAACGTGCCGCTCAAGCGGCCGGGGCAGCCGGACGAACTGATCGACTGCTACGTACTGCTCGCGTCGGACGGCGCGAGCTACATGACGGGGCAGACGCTGCACCCGAACGGCGGCTCGATCGTCGGTGGCTGACGGCCGCCGGCGGCTTCCACGCAAGCACTAGGAGAAAGCAGATGAGACATCCGGACTGGACGATCGCGATGCTCGCCGCAGGCGCGCTCGCCGTGTCGGGGCTCGCCCGCGCGCAGGCGCCGAGCGAGCCGCCCGCTTCGAATTCGCACGTGCCGGGCGGCGTGATCAATCCGTCGTCGGGCGCGGGCGATGCGCGGATCGCGAAGGCGCCGCAAGGCGGCGACGCGGAATTCATCGACAAGGCCGCGCTCGCCGGCAAGGCCGAGGTGCAGGCGAGCCAGCTCGCGCTGAAGCAGGCGCAGTCGCCGGACGTGCGCGCATTCGCGAAGCGGATGGTGAGCGATCACGGCAAGGCGAATGCACGGCTCACCGAGCTTGCCGCGCGCAAGGGCATGAAGCCGCAGGTCGAACAGATTTCGGACCCCGACGTCGAGGCGCTGCGCGGCAAGAACGGCCGAGACTTCGACGTCGCGTATGTCGCGGCGGTCGGCCCCGACGCGCACCGCAAGGCGGTCGCCTTGTTCGAAAGCGAGGCGCGCGACGGCAGGGATCCGCAGTTGCGCGAATTCGCGAGCGCCACGCTGCCGACGCTCCGGCATCACCTGAGCATGGCGCAGGCGCTCGAACGCAAGGTGGGCGCGCGATAACGCGTGCCCGTTCAACCCCGGGCCGCATGCGCGGCCCGTTTTTTCCGGAGAGAGAGTCATGGCCCATCGGCAACCGAAACACGAAGGCATCCGCGAATTGCTCTGTCAGGCCTACGAAACCGAGCTTGGCGGCGCGAAGATCTACGAGGCCGCGCTGCAGTGCGCGACCGACGACGATCTGCACAAGGAGTGGGAGAAGTACCATCGCGAGACGCTGCATCACCAGGAGGTGCTGCGCAAGGTGTTCGAGACGTTCGGCATGGACCTCGACGCGCAGTCGCCCGGACGCAGCGCGGTCGCGGCCACCGGCCAGTCGCTGGTCCACGTGATCGAGCAGGCGCAGAAGCACGCCGATCCGGCCGTCGCGCAGGTCGTCGCGGCGGAATGCGTGGTGCTCGCCGAAACCAAGGACCACCTGAACTGGGAGCTGATCGGCTACGCGGCCGACCAGTTGTCGGGCGATGCGGCGAAGACGCTGAAGGACGCGCACGACGAGGTCGAGGCCGACGAGGATCACCACCTGTATCACACGCGCGGCTGGGCGCGCGAGATGTGGATCGAGTCGATGGGCTTCAAGGCCGTGCTGCCGCCGCCGGAGGAAGTGAAGAAAGTCGAATCGGCGGCCGAGGCGGCGCGCGCCGAACGCTCGCGCGGCAAGATGATGTGACGCGCGATGCGGAGCGGGCAGCCGTTCGCGCGGCTGCCCGGTTGCCGACGCAACCGTCTCGTGACGCTCAGGTGAGCAGGTCGACGATCATCGCGGCCACGGCCGCGGCCATCAACGCGACCGCGAGCCAGCCGAACGCTTGCGCTGCCGGACCGCTCCCGGGCTGCCCGGCAGCGTCGCGCTGCCTTGCGAGCAGCATCACGAGCACGAGCATCGGCACCGCCGCGACGCCGTTGAGCACGGCGCTCCAGTACAGCGCCCGGATCGGATCGATCGGGCCGACGCAGATCGCGATGCCGACGATCACACATAGCACCAGTACCGCGTAGAACGCGGGCGCGCGCCGCACGGGTTCGTTCAGCCCTTCGCGAAACCGCCAGGCTTCCGCGCAGCCGTACGCGGCGCTGCCGGCGAACGCCGGAATCGCGAGCAGCCCGCAGCCGACGATGCCGAACGCGAACACGACGAACGCGGCTTCGCCGGCGATCGGCCGCAGCGCCTCGGCCGCTTGCGCGGTGGTGCCGATATCGTGCCGGCCGTGCGCGAAGAACACGGCCGCACCGATCACCATGATGCAGAACGACACCGCATTGGTGACGATCATGCCCGTCCACGTGTCGAGCGTGACGCGCCGCTCGGTGCCGGCCTGCGTATCGGTCTGCGTGCCGGTCCCCTCGTCGCGCTGTTCGGCCGCGGTTTCCTCGACTTCGAGCGCGGCCTGCCACACGAACAGGTACGGGCTCAGCGTCGTGCCGAGCACGGCGACCGCGGTCGTCGCATACGCGTGCGTGAACGCGATCTGCGGCAGCACGAGCGCATGCAGCACGCCGCGCCAGTCGACATGAACGAAGCCGAGTTCGAGCACGTACGCGATCAGCCCGAGCGTCATCCATTTCAGCCAGCGCGCATAGCGTTCGTACGACAGCATCACCTGCAGCGCGAGCGAGGCGATTCCGTAGAGCGGCGCATACCAGTAGCCGCGGCCGCCGGCGACGAGCGCCGTCGCGTCGCCCATCGCCGCGAGATCGGCGCCGACGTTCACGACGTTGACCACCGCGACCATCACGATCAGCGCCTTCGCGAGACGGTCGGAGAAGTGCGTGCGAATGCCGGCGACGAGGCCTTCGCGGTTGCGGCGTCCGACGAAGGCCGCCGCGAGCTGCACGGCGACCATCATCGGCAGCGTGACGACGATCATCCAAAGCATGTTGAAACCGAACTGGCTGCCGGCCTGCGCGTAGACCGCGATG
>NZ_JAAGPK010000208.1:0-12095 GCF_017104685.1 Burkholderia sp. Tr-20355
CGCGGCCGGCTGCGTCAGCGCCGGCAGCAGGTCGCTCGCGGCCGCGGCGATCGCCGCGCGCTTGGCCGGCTGGTCGGCGGGGATGAAGGTCGACAGCGTGGTCGTGCGGCCGACTTCGGGCAGCGTGTCGAGGCGCTTCGCGGCCGCGTCGGCTTCGGCGAGCGACGGCGCGAGCAGCGTGACATCGTTGACCGCGGCTTCCGGCGAATCCTTCAGCGCCAGCAGCGTCGCCATCGATTCGCTGTTCGGATCCTTCAGGTGCAGCGGGTTGAAGTCGAAGTGCAGGAACGCGAGCAGCGGCAGCGCGCCGATCACGACCGCGAGCGTGCCGATCAGGATCGGCTTGCGATGACGATCGAGGTAGTCGTCGACCGGCGCGAGCCACGGGAAGCCCGGCGTCTTCGATTCGCCCGGCGGCGCGAACAGGCGCAGCAGCGCGGGCAGCAGCGTGAGCGTGGTCAGCAGCGCGACGAACATCCCGACGCCCGCGATCAGCCCGAGTTCGGACACGCCGCGATAAGCCGTGGGGATGAACGAGAAGAAGCTCGCGGCGACGGCCGCGGTGGCCAGCGCGAGCGGCATGCCCATCGAATGCGCGGCGCCGATCAGCGCGTGATCGATGCGCGGATCCCGGAAGCGTTCCTCGCGGTACTTCACGCCGTACTGGATCGAGAAGTCGACGCCGAGGCCGACGAACAGCACCATGAACGCGACCGAGATCATGTTCAGCGAACCGACCATCGCGAGGCCGAGCGCGGCGGTCACGACGAGACCGACGAACAGCGTGACGAGCACCGAGCCGATCATCCGCTTCGAGCGCAGCGCCAGCCACAGGATCACGAGCACGGCGAGCAGCGTGAGCACGCCGTTGAGTGCGGCGCCGTCTTCGACCGACGCGAATTCGTCGTCGGCGAGCGGCTGCTCGCCGGTCAGGCGCACGGCCGCGCCGTAGCGCTTCTCGAGGTCGAGCGAACGGGCCGCGTCGCGGATCACCTGGCTCGTTTCCGCGCCGGCCTTCAGCGCGCCGTAGTTGACCACCGGCTGCACGGTGACGAACGCGCGCGCGGGCAGCCGCGCGGCATCGTTGTCGACCAGCGCGCGCCACGAGAACGCGGCCGGCTTGCCGGCCAGCACGTCGTCGACCGTCGCCGCACTGCGCGCGAGCAGCTTCGCCATTGCGGGCAGTTTCACCTGGCCCGTCAGCAGCGGCTGGCCGAGCGTGGTGGCCAGTGTGGTGGCGAGCCCGGTCAGGCTCGGGTTCTTCGCGAGTTCGTTGACGAGCGGGCGCGCGCTCGCGAGCTGCGACGTCGTATCGGCGACTTCCTGCGGCGACAGGAACAGCAGGCCGTTGTGCTCGAAGAACGGCCCGCCGCCGGGCTCGGCGACCTGGCCGATGCGGCCGGCGGCCGCGTCCTTCCGCAGTGCTTCGGTCAGCGCATGCGCGGCGGCATTCGCGAATTCGGGCGCGGGTGCCTCGACGACCGCGAGGATCGTGCCGTTGCGTTGCGGGAACGCCTTGTCGACGGCCTGCCCGAGGGCGGCCCATTGCGGCTCGGCATCGACGAGCTTGCTGATGTCGGTGTTGATCTTGAAATGCTGCGCGACGTAGACGCCGCTGACGGCGGCGATGACGAGCGACAGGACGACGACCCAGACGGGGCGGCGCACCGACCATGCGACGAGTCGGACGATGAGAGATGTCACCATGTGGCGGTGGGGAGCGGCTGGCAAGGGCAAAGTAGCCAAGTATACCGGCGCGGCGTGGCGGCGGTCGTGACGTTGCGGGTTTCGGGGCGGGAAGGAGATTTGCTCGTGGCGGCGAAATCGGTACCGATGACCGGTTCGTTTGTATGGGGATATTTACATAATCGGTGCGGGGCCGCGCGGCCTGTGACAAATGCGGCTGAAAGGTAACAGTCGGTCACCGTGAGGCACCGGGGCGTCGGGCCCGGTATACTTTGCTTCACCGGCCGATGCAAGGAGCCGGTCGTTTTTTCCCATCGAGTGCGATATCCGTATGAAACGTCATCTGTTTGCTTTCGTCGCGGCCGCCGCCGTGTCGGTTTCCGCTTTCGCGCAGAGCGCGCCGGTCGACATCGTCCGCAATGCGGTCGAGGGCACCGTCAATGCGATGAAGGCCGACCCGGCCGCGCGCGGCGGTGACATGGCGAAAGTCTCGCAAGTCGTCGAGCAGCGCTTCCTGCCCGCGACCAACTTCGAGCGCACGACCCGCATCGCGGTCGGCGATGCGTGGAAGCAGGCCACGCCGCAACAGCAGCAGGAGCTGTACAAGCAGTTCCGGCTGCTGATGACGCGCACCTACGCCGCGTCGCTCGCGCAGCTCGGCAGCCAGGACGCGAAGTTCTCGTTCAAGGCCGGCGGCGCGTCGGGCGCCGACGCGCTCGTGCAGTCGACGGTCACGACGCCGGGCGACAGCCAGTCGGTCGGCTACCGTCTCGGCAAGGTCGGCAACGACTGGAAGATCTACGACATCGACATGTCGGGTGCGTGGCTGATCCAGGTGTACCAGGGGCAGTTCAAGAGCCAGCTGTCGTCGGGCGGGATCGACGGGCTCATCGCGTATCTGCAGAAGCACAATTCGCGGACGAACTGACGGCTGATTCAAGGCCGCGATCCGGATGCATGAAGGGCGCCCTCGGGCGCCCTTTTTTCATGGCTGCGCGTTGACTGTGCGTCATGTGCCGATGCCGAGCATCCGCAGGCAGTCGTCGACCACCACATCGACGAATGCCGCACGATTCGTTTCCGGTGACGACGCTTCATTTTTGGCCGCGTGTCCGAGAATTAACGTGATTTCCTGCGAGTTACGATGCTCGCCGAGACGATCGCAACGATGACAGACAGCCCACCCCATCCTGCGAAGAATGCATTCGCGATTTCCGGGTTCGTATCGAAAAGACTGCCCCTGCCATGCAGGACGAACGTTCCGTATGCGTAGAGCGCGCCCCAGCAGAACAAGGTCGCGCAGGCTGCGCCGACAAGTGCGCCCGCTACAGCGGCAACGAGTTTCATTTGACGGGAAAGAACAGGATGGTTTTTGAGTGACGGAAATCAGACCAGAAGCCCGCTATGACTATATTCCATGAAATCCGAATGCCTGATGCGAAACCGGTGAGCCTGCGTCCGTTCCAGAGGTCGATATGCCCGCCGCTCAAATTATCTGGCGAATCGCCGTCCTGCAACCAGTAGCCATCGAAAAAGACAATTCCGGTTCGGCCTGCTACTTTGCGTGCCCAATCGGGTCCCGTAATGTTCTCGGGAGGCAGCACGCCGGCGACCGGCCGCAGCTTCAACCATTCGGCGAACTCGTATGCACGAGTCGCGGTCGGTTTACCGTCGATGAGAAGGCGGCCTATCGTCGGTTTGCCCGGCATCGGCCGAACCCGCTTCTGCGAAAACGACTTCATTGCGATGCCGACCTTGTGCAGCGTCACGCTCATCCGGATTGCACACTGGTTCTTGTATTGTCCGTTCGGATCGTCGTACGGGTTGCCGTGAGCATAGTTGTTCCAGAGCTCGGAAAACGTCACGGACTTCAACTCGACTGCCTTGTGTGATTCCGGCACGGCGGTTGTCTTCACGGTTGTCCTCGGGTTCGGCACTATGCGTCCCCGCTTGATCGGGCGAGCGCTTCGTCGCCCCAATAGACGACGTATTCATCCTCACCGGCAGTGTGAATGCGCGGCAGATGCCCGCTGTCGTCGAGGTGGCCCGAGTGGATGCGTCCGTCCGACGTTTCGATAACGTACGGATAGCCTGTCGACGCACCACTTCCGATGGCGTGAACGGATTCGTCGTAAGCGCCCGCGATGATCGACACGACACCGCCTTTCCGATTTTCGCCGGACGTCACAATGCCTGCCGTTTCCGCCATGTCATCGCACCATGATTCGCCGGCGAGGACCGCGACGATGCGCGGCGGTGTCGGGCAGCCGCATAAGACGACGTCACCATCGGCGGCCGTTTCACCCATGAATTCGAGACGTCGCGGCCCGCCGGCCTTGGCGATCGGCCCGGTGCCTTGGCATGCATCGCAGAATGCGAGACCGCCGATCAACGCAACCGGGCGGCCGGGGCTGCCGAACGTGAATGTCGGCCCCGCATAGGCAAGGATGCTTCCCCCGGTCTCCAGCGCGTCGCCGACCACCGCGATACGGCGTTTCATGATTTCGCTCCTCGGTTCCGGTCGCCGACCCGTGCCGGCGATACCGCGTGCCGCGTGACGACGTCACGCGCGGGAGGGCGCGGCTCATGACGATGTCGCCTGCTGCGGCAAGCGAAAGGATTCCATCGACCCGGGGAGCGGTCGATTGGACGAGTATGAAATTGAACGGCGAATCGTGAGGGGATGCGCTTGGGGTACCGACCTACCGCCGCCGATGCTCGACCGCGAACTTGATCAGCTCGGCCTGCCCTTCGATCTCCAGCTTGCGCTTCAGGTTGAGCCGGTGCGTTTCGACCGTGCGCACCGACAGCCCCGTCTGCTGCGCGATCTGCTTGCTCGACAACCCTTGCGCCAGCGCATCGAGGATGTCGCGTTCGCGCGGCGTCAGCCGATCCAGCGGCGACGCGGTCGCGCTCGCGTGGATCATCCGCGCGGCCAGCCCTTCGCTGAAGAACGTCTGTCCGGCCAGTACCGCGCCGATCGCGCGGACGATCTCGCTCGCGGGCGAATCCTTCAGCAGGTAGCCGCTCGCGCCGGCCCGCACGGCTTGCGTCACGTATTCGACGTTGTCGTGCATCGACAGCATCAGCACGCGGATGCCGGGAAACCGATCGTGGAACACGCCCGCGAGCGTGATGCCGTTCATCCCGTTCATGCCGACGTCCATCAGCGCGAGATCGGGTTCGAGCGACGCGGCGAGCGCGAGCGCCTCGTCGGCGTTGCCGGCTTCGCCGACCACCGACAGGTCGGCCGCCTCGAGCCGCATCCGCAGGCCGTCGCGCACGAGCGGATGATCGTCGACGAGCAGCAGTCGGGCGGCGGGCCGGGCGGAGTCGAGGGCGCTCATGCGTGAAAGTCTCCTGTCATGGGGCGTGTCGTCACGCCGCGCAGCGGCACGCGCGCGGCGACGATCGTGTGGCCGACCTGCGACGCGATCGTCAGCGTGCCGCCGAGCGCGTCGAGGCGCTCGCGCATGTTGCGCAGGCCGATGCCGCGGCGCGCGTCGGCCTGCGAGCGTTCGGCGTCGAAGCCGCAGCCGTTGTCGGCGATGGTCAGCGTGACGGCGTGCGCGCCGACGTCGAGCGTGACGGCCGCGCGCGACGCCTGCGCATGATGCACGATGTTGCTCAACGCTTCCTGCGCGATCCGGAACAGCGCGGTGTTGACGGCCTCGGGCAGCGGCTGCGCGCCGCTGTGCGCGACCTGCGTATAGCCGATGTCGATGCCGCTTTCGGCGCCGAGTTCGCGCACGAGTTGTTCGAGCGCGGCCGCGAGGCCGAGATCGTCGAGCATCGACGGCCGCAGCGCATGCGAGATGCGCCGCACTTCGCGCAGCGTGTCGCCGAGCCGACCGACACCCGACGCGAGCGCCTGCTCGGCTTCGGGCACGCGCGCCGTGCCACGCTCGAAGCGCGCGAGCGCGGATTCGAGCATCAGCTTCGCGGACACCATCATCTGGCTGATCCCGTCGTGCAGCTCGCGCGACAGCCGCGCACGCTCCTGCTCCTGCGATTCGACGATGCGCTGCGCGAGCAGCTTGAGCTTCGCGTCGGTGCTGCGCGACTCGCTGACGTTCAGCACCAGCGCGCACACGGCGATCGCCGCCGCGCCGGTCAGCGCGATCGCGGTGAGCCAGCTCATCGTGCGCTCGATGTTCGCGGATGCCCGCGCGTCGATGCGCTGCAGCGCGGTGTCGACGTCGTCGAGATAGATGCCGGTGCCGACCATCCAGCCCCAGCGTTCGAGCGCGACGACGTAGCCGAGCTTCGGCGCGACGCGGCCCGTCGACGGTCGCTGCCATGCGTAGCGCACGTAGCCGCCGCCGCTCGACGCCGCGCCGATCAGCTTCTGGATCGTCAGCGCGCCCTGCGGGTCGCGCATCGACCAGTAGTTGTGGCCGACCCGTTCGGGCTCGCGCGGATGCATCAGCGCATTGCCGTGCAGGTCGTACACGAAGAAATAGCCGTCCGGGCCGAAATCCATTTTCTGCAGCATCGCGAGCGCCTGCGTGCGCAGCAGCGCGTCGTCGCGCGCATTGCGGCCGCTCGCGTCGTAGAGCGGCATGATCGCGCTCGTCGCGAGCTCGACATAGTGCTTCAGCTCGACTTCCTTGCTCGACAGGTACGCGGCCTGGATCGTCGCGTGCTGCGTGCGCGCGAGCGACGTCGCCTGCTGGCGCACGCCGAAGCCGATGCCGGCGATCGCGAGCAGGAACGGCACGACGGCCAGAAGGAAGATCTTTGCCTTGAGTCTCATGGTGGTGCGAAGCGGCCGCGAACCGGCGCGGGCCGGCCGGGCGCGTCAGCCGCGCGGCGGCGCGGCGGCGGATCGAGCCGACATTGTCGGCGATTTTGCGCGCGGGCGGCGCCGCCGCCGGGCACCTGGGCGTTCAGGCCCGCCGCGATTCGAAATGGTCCGGCGGCGCGGCCGTCTGCACGACGATGCGATTGCGCCCGGTTTCCTTCGCGCGATACAGCGCGTCGTCGGCGAGCTTCAGCGCGGCCTGTATGTCGTCGTCGCGTTCGGGGTAGCTCGTCGTCACGCCGATGCTCACGGTCAGGCGGCCGGCCGTGCCGGCGTCATGCCGGATGCCGAGATCGAGGATGCCCGTGCGGATCGCCTCGGCGATCGTCACCGCGCCGTCCGTGTCGATGTCGGGCAGGACGACGACGAACTCCTCGCCGCCGTAGCGCGCCGCATAGTCGGCCGGGCGGCGCAGGCAGCCGGCGATGCAGTGGCCGACCGCGGCGAGCGCGTCGTCGCCGGCCTGGTGGCCCTGCGTGTCGTTGTAGCGCTTGAAGTAATCGACGTCGATGAACAGCAGCGACAGCGCGTGCTGCTCGCGCGCGGCGCGGCGCCATTCGCGCGCGAGCGTGACGTCGAGCATCCGGCGGTTGTCGAGGCCCGTGAGGCCGTCGGTGCGCGCGAGCGCCTGCAGTTCGGTTTCCGCGCGGTGGCGCTTGCGCAACTGCACGTCGAGCAGCAGCGACAGGCCGACGAAGCCGATCGCGAGCACGGCCATCGCGGAGCCGATCGGAATCGCGCGGTCGTACCACGCGGCGTAGGTGTCCGCCTCCGAGCGCGCGACCATGATGATGAGCGGCAGGTGCTCGAGGTGCCGGAACACGTACAGGCGCCGCACGCCGTCGATCGTCGCGGTGTCGGCGAAGCTGCCTTCGTTGGCCGTCATGAAGCGCCGGAACGTGCTGGCATGGCTGATGTCGCGGCCGACGATCTTGGGGTCGTACGGCTCGCGCGCGACCATCTTGCCGTCCGTGTTGATCAGCGCGATCGAGCCGCGATCGCCGAGCGACAGGCGCGAGAACAGGTTCTGGAAATATTCGAGCCGGATCGACATCACGGCGACGCCGCCGAACGACCCGTCGGGCTTCGCGATCCGCCGGCTGAGGGCGATGCTCGGGGAGCCGCCGCGCAGCCGGGAGTGATACGGCGGGCTCACGTACAGGCCGACGTCGGGATGGTCGCGGTGCACGGCGAAATACGGCTCGTTGGCGAAATTGGCCTTGCGCGGCACATCGCTCTTGCCGTCGACCGCGATGTCGCCCTTCGCGTCGAGCACGTAGATGCCGCCGAGGTACTTGGCGGTCGTCGCGCGGTCGAACAGCACCTGGCGGCGCAGCGGCATCGGCAGCTTGACGACTTCGGGGTCGGTCGCGCCTTCGACGACGGCCTGCAGCGACAGCGAATAGATCTCGATGTTGCGCTCGATGTCCCACGATGCCATCAGCGCCAGGTTCTGCTGCATCGCAATGGAACGGTCGCGCGCGTCGATGCGGCCTTCGTACAGCACGATGCCGCACAGGAGCAGCAGGAGCAGCGCGATCAGCAGCCCGGTATAGAAAATCAGGTGCGGCAGCAGGAACCTGCGCAGATGAGCGGCGACACGGCGCGTCGGGCCGGATTCGCTGGGCATTGCGTAGTCGGTTTCTGCCATGGTCCGTGTGGATCGATGGGCATCGCCGCCTGGCGGCGGGCCGATGCGATTGTTCGTATGACGTGTCGGCGGCGATCCGGTGCGCGGCCCTTCCGGCGCCTTCCCGCCGTTCGGCGGAGAAAGTTGACACCGATTATCGGCAATCGCGGCCGGATTAACCGGTAAATCATCGATTCACCGGTGGCATCTGCCGCGATTCGACGATCCGGCGAATCGGGTGGCGTGGATTCAACGGAGTATAACGCGCGCGTTCGTGTGCGCGGAAAATGTTGCGACCCGTTGATCCGGATCAAATTATAGTGAATTCACGGACTTGCAAATATCGGGCAGAGCGTTGCAGTACAAGGCTTTGCGGTATGCAAAAGGGTGCCGCGCCGCGTATGGCCGGCGATTCCACTGGTTTAACGGCGGGCGTCCGAGATACTTGAATGCACGTGGTATGTACCGATTATCGGTTTCAGCGGACGATTGCAGTGGCCGTGTCAACGCGAATATGAAAACGGGCGACCGCGAGGGCCGCCCGTTTGGTCAGGCCGGCATGCGGACCGGCCCGCATGCGCAGGTTTAGGCGCCGTGCTGTTGCGCCTTGAACGCGAGGCGGAACTGGTGCAGCAGCGGCTCGGTGTAACCGCTCGGTTGCGACGTGCCCTGCAGCGCGAGCGCGCACGCGGCCTTGAATGCGGTCGACTGGTCGTAGCCGGGCGCCATCGGGCGATAGTTCGGGTCGCCGGCGTTCTGCTGGTCGACGACGCGCGCCATCCGCTTGAACACGTCGAGCACGAAGGCCTCGGTGATCACGCCGTGGCGCAGCCAGTTGGCGATGTGCTGGCTCGAGATGCGCAGCGTTGCACGGTCTTCCATCAGGCCGACGTCGTGGATGTCGGGCACCTTCGAGCAGCCGACGCCCTGTTCGACCCAGCGCACGACGTAGCCGAGGATGCCCTGCGCGTTGTTCTCGACCTCGCTCAGGATCTCGGCCTCGCTCCATGCGGCGCGCTCGACGACCGGCACGGTCAGCAGCCCTTCGAGCAGCGTGTCGCGTTCGCTCGCGTACGGCGTCTTCTCGAGTTCCTGCTGGACGGCCTGCACGTCGACGAGGTGGTAGTGCAGCGCGTGCAGCGTCGCGGCGGTCGGCGACGGCACCCAGGCGGTGTTCGCGCCGGCGCGCGGATGCGCGATCTTCTGCTCGAGCATCGCGTGCATCAGGTCCGGCATCGCCCACATGCCCTTGCCGATCTGCGCGCGGCCGCGCAGGCCGGCCGACAGGCCCGCGAGCACGTTGTTGCGCTCGTACGACTGGATCCACGCGGACGACTTCATGTCGCCCTTGCGGATCATCGGGCCCGCTTCCATCGCGGTGTGCATCTCGTCGCCGGTGCGGTCGAGGAAGCCGGTGTTGATGAACGCGACACGCGCGGCCGCCGCGGCGATACACGCGGCGAGGTTCACGCTGGTGCGGCGCTCCTCGTCCATGATGCCCATCTTCAGCGTGTTGCGCGGCAGGCCGTACAGATCCTCGATGCGTGCGAACAGCGTATCGGCGAACGCGACTTCGACCGGGCCGTGCATCTTCGGCTTCACGATGTAGATCGAACCCGTGCGCGAATTGCGCTTCGCCTTCAGGTCGTGCAGCGCGCACAGCGTCGTGACGACGCCGTCGAGGATGCCTTCGGGGATCTCGTTGCCGTCGCGGTCGAGCACCGCGCCGTTGGTCATCAGGTGGCCGACGTTGCGCACGAACAGCAGCGAGCGGCCGTGCAGCGACAGCGTGCCGCCGTCGGGCGTGGTGTACTCGCGGTCGGCGTTCAGGCGGCGCGTGAAGTGCTTGCCGCCCTTCGCGACTTCCTCGGCCAGCGTGCCCTGCATCAGGCCGAGCCAGTTGCGGTAGAGCTGGACCTTGTCGTCGGCATCGACCGCCGCGACCGAATCCTCGCAGTCGATGATCGTGCTGACCGCCGCTTCGAGCACGATGTCCTTCACGTTCGCGAGATCGGCGCGGCCGATCGGCGTCGACGCGTCGATCTGGATCTCGAGGTGCAGGCCGTTGTGCTTCAGCAGGATCGCGGACGGCGCGTCGGCCGTGCCCTGGTAGCCGACGAACTGCGCCGGCTGCGCGAGCGATACGTTGCCTTTCGCGGTTTCGACGGCGAGCTGGCCGTCCTGCACGCGATAGCGCAGCGCGTCGCGGTGCGAGCCGCTCGCGAGCGGCGCCGCGTTGTCGAGCACGTTGCGCGCATAGTCGATCACGCGCTGGCCGCGCGTGGGGTTGTAGGCCGCGGTGCGTTCGGCGCCGCCGTCTTCGGGCAGCGCGTCGGTGCCGTACAGCGCGTCGTACAGGCTGCCCCAGCGGGCGTTCGCGGCGTTCAGCGCGTAGCGCGCGTTCGACAGCGGCACGACGAGCTGCGGGCCGGCCTGCGTGGCGATCTCGCTGTCGACGTTCGCGGTGGCTGCCGCGACGTTCGACGGGACCGGCACGAGGTAGCCGATTTGTTCGAGGAAGGCACGGTACGCGGCGTGGTCGCGTACGGGGCCCGGGTGGGCACGGTGCCACGCGTCGAGTTCCTGCTGCAGGCGGTCGCGTTCCGCGAGCAGTTCGCGGTTGCGCGGCGCGAGGTCGTGCACCAGGGCCGAGAAACCGTTCCAGAACGCGGCCTTGTCGATGCCGGTGCCCGGCAGCGCTTCGTTTTCAATGAACTGGCTCAGCGCTGGCGCGACTTGCAGTCCTGCTTGGTCGATCATCGTTAATCCTCCCGGGGAAAAATGCGCGCGCGGCTTGGCTGGTTATTCCGCGACGCTCTGTGTGCCGGCGCGTGCGATCTGCGCGTCCTGCTCCGACTTTACGCCAGACACGCCGATCGCGCCCGCAATCCGGCCGCCGACCGTGACCGGCACGCCGCCTTCGAGCAACCCGCTCAGCGGCGCGCTGAGAAACGCGGTGCGGCCACCGTTGATCATATCCTCATACGCCTTCGTCTCGCGACGGCCGAGCGCCGCCGCGCGCGCCTTGTCCTGCGCGATGTCGCTGCTGGCCGGCGACGCACCGTCCAGCCGTGCGAACGCGAGCAGGTGGCCGCCGTCGTCGACGACGGCGATCGACACGGCCCAGCCGTGGCGTTCCGCTTCCGCGCGGGCGGCGGCGAGCATGCGGTCGGCATCGGCCAGTTCGAGTTCGGGTTTCGTCTGCATGGCATTCCTCCGGAATCCGGTCAGTTGACGAGCCGGTTGTCGACGAGCTCGATCCAGTGGCGTACGGGCGTGCGACCCGCGCCGTTCAGGTGAGTCTGGCAGCCGACGTTGGCCGTGACAATCAGGTCCGGCCGCGCGGCTTCGAGCGCATCGAGCTTGTTGTCGCGCAGCGTCGTCGCGAGCTCGGGCTGCGTCAGCGAATACGTGCCGGCCGAGCCGCAGCACAGATGGCCGTCGGCGACATTCGTCAGATCGAAGCCGAGCCGCGTCAGGACGCTTTCGACCGCGCCGCCGAGGCGCTGAGCGTGCTGCAGCGTGCACGGGCAGTGGACCGCGATGCGGCGCGGCGTCCCATCGGCCAGCGCGTCGAGCGGCTCGGCCGCGATCACTTCGGCGAGATCGCGCGCGAGCGTGCTGACGCGCCGCGCCTTCTCCGCATAGACGGGGTCGGAGCGCAACAGGTCGCCGTATTCCTTGACGAACGCGCCGCAGCCGCTCGCCGTCAGCACGATCGCTTCCGCGCCGGCTTCGATCGCCGGCCACCACGCATCGATATTGCGGCGTGCGCGGACCAGGCCCGCCTCCTGCGCGTTCAGGTGATATTCGGTCGCGCCGCAGCAGCCGGCCTCGCGCGCCGGCGTGACGCTGATGCCGAGCCGGTCGAGCACGCGCGCGGCGGCCGCGTTGGTGTTCGGCGACAGCGACGGCTGCACGCAGCCTTCGAGCATCAGCACGCGCCGGGCGTGACGCGCGGCGGGGCGCGCGGCC
>NZ_JAAGPK010000209.1:0-12054 GCF_017104685.1 Burkholderia sp. Tr-20355
CGACCCCGCGACGATCCTGCCCGGCGTGCCCGGCGGCTTCACGCGTGTCGCCACGCAGGCGGGCGCACACACGCAGCCGCCTGCCGCGCTCGCACCGTTGACGCTCGAACCCGGCGCCTACGCGTTGCTGCACGCGTGGCCGGCGCCCGCCGTCACGACGCGCCCCGATGCCGCGCGCGAGCGCGAAGCGTTGTCGGCCGCGCTCGCGGCCGACCGGATCGCGATCGAGCGCGTCGAGCCGTCGGTCGACGGCGGCCGCTTCGCGGTCAAGCGCGTGATCGGCGAGTCGCTCGTCGTCCATGCGTCGATCTTCACCGACGGTCACGCGCATCTCGCGGCCGCGCTCCAGTGGCGCGCCGACGGCGACGACGCGTGGCGAGAAGTCCCGTTCGAAGCCGGGCCGAACGACCGCTGGCATGCGCGCGTCGCGCTCGACCGGCTCGGCCGGCATGAATTCCGCGTGATCGCCTGGCGCGACGACTGGGCGTCGCTCGTCGACGACGTCGCCAAGAAGCACGCGGCCGGCCAGGACGTGACGCTCGAACTGCGCGAGGCGCAGTTGCTGCTCGCGACCGCGCTCAAGCTCGCCGATCCGGTCGACCCGCGCGCCCGCGCGCGGATGGAGCGCCTCGTCGCCGAGTTCAAGGACGCGCCGCCCGATGCGCGACGCGCGCTGCTCGCCGCGCCGCCGCTCGCCGACGCGTTCGCGGCGCTGCGCTACCGCCCGTTCGCCACGCACGACGACACCGCCTACCCGGTCGACGTCGAACGCCGCAAGGCACGCTTTTCGAGCTGGTACGAGATGTTTCCGCGTTCGGCGAGCGACGATCCGCGGCGGCACGGCACATTCGACGACGTGCGCGCGCACTTGCCGCGCATCCGCGACATGGGCTTCGACGTGCTGTACTTCCCGCCGATCCATCCGATCGGCACGACCGCGCGCAAGGGACGCAACAATAGCCTCAGCGCCGGCCCCGACGACGTCGGCAGCCCGTATGCGATCGGCTCGCCCGACGGCGGCCACACGGCCGTGCATCCGCGGCTCGGCACGCTCGCGTCGTTTCGCGCGCTGGTCGATGCCGCGCGCGTCCACGGGCTCGAGATCGCGCTCGATTTCGCGATCCAGTGCTCGCCCGATCACCCGTGGCTCGCCGAGCATCCCGGCTGGTTCGCGTGGCGCCCCGACGGGTCGCTGCGCTTCGCGGAGAATCCGCCGAAGCGCTACCAGGACATCGTGAACCCCGATTTCTATGCACCGGATGCGCTCCCGGCCCTGTGGCTCGCGCTGCGCGACGCGGTGCTGTTCTGGGTCGACGCGGGCGTGCGGATCTTTCGCGTCGACAACCCGCACACGAAGCCGCTGCCGTTCTGGGCATGGATGATCGGCGACGTGCGCGGCCGGCATCCGGACGTCGTGTTCCTGTCCGAGGCGTTCACGCGGCCGGGAATGATGTACCGGCTCGCGAAGGTCGGCTTCTCGCAGTCGTACACGTACTTCACGTGGCGCGAATCGAAGCGCGACTTCATCGACTACCTGACCGAGCTGACGGCCGGCCCCGCGCGCGAATTCTTCCGGCCGAACTTCTTCGTCAACACGCCCGACATCAACCCGCGCCACCTGCAGAACGCGCCGCGCGCGCAGTTCGTGATCCGCGCGGCGCTCGCGGCGACGCTGGCCGGTTCGTGGGGCATGTACTCGGGCTTCGAGCTCGGCGAGTCGGCGCCGCTGCCGGACAGCGAGGAATACGCGAACGCCGAGAAGTACGAACTGCGTGCGCGCGACTGGAGCAAGGCCGCGCACATCGGCACGGAAATCGCGCGGCTGAACCGCGCGCGGCGCGATCACCCGGCGCTGCAGACGCATCTGGGCCTCGCGTTCGTCGAGGCGGACAACGACAACGTGCTCGTGTTCGTGAAGGCGACGCCGGCGTTCGACAGCGTGGTCGTCGTCGCGATCAGCCTCGACCCGTGGCATCCGCAGGCCGCGAACTTCACGCTCGACGCCGCGCTGTGGCGCGGTTTCGGGCTCGTCGACGGCGAACCGCTCGACGCGCTCGAACAGGATGCGGCCCACGCGCAAACGTGGCGCGGGCATCGTCAGTACGTGTCGCTCGATCCGCACGTGCGGCCCTACGCAATCTGGCGGCTCGCGCCGTCGCCGGACGCCGCGCGGGCGGCGGCGCCCGCACCGGACGTCGCCCGCCCCTCCTCGGGAGCCCATGGATGATGAAACGCGAAGATTCCCTCGACGACGTGCGCCGCGCGCAATTCCCGTCGCTCGCGCCGGCCGGCACGCCGCGCCGGCGTCGCGCGCGCCGCCGCGCCCCCGCGCTCTGCACGGACGATCCGCTGTGGTACAAGGACGCGATCATCTACCAGGTGCACGTGAAGTCGTTCTACGACTCGAACAACGACGGCATCGGCGATTTCCCCGGCCTGATCGCGAAGCTCGACTACATCGCCGAACTGGGCGTCGACACGATCTGGCTGCTGCCGTTCTACCCATCGCCGCGCCGCGACGACGGCTACGACATCGCCGACTACCGCGACGTGCATCCCGACTACGGCACGCTCGCCGACGTGCGGCGCTTCATCCGCGAAGCGCATGCGCGCGGCATTCGCGTGATCGCCGAGCTCGTGATCAACCACACGTCGGATCAGCATCCGTGGTTCCAGCGCGCGCGCCGCGCGAAGCCGGGCTCCGCGCATCGCGACTACTACGTGTGGTCCGACACCGACACGAAATACGCGGGCACGCGGATCATCTTCCTCGACACCGAAACGTCGAACTGGACGCACGACCCGGTGGCCGGCCAGTACTACTGGCATCGCTTCTACTCGCACCAGCCCGACCTGAACTTCGACAACCCGGCCGTGGTGCGCGAAGTGATCCAGGTGATGCGCTTCTGGCTCGACCTCGGCATCGACGGGCTGAGGCTCGACGCGGTGCCGTACCTGGTCGAGCGCGAAGGCACGAACAACGAGAACCTGCCCGAGACGCATGCGATCCTGAAGCGAATCCGCGCGACGATCGACGCCGAATACCCGAACCGGATGCTGCTCGCGGAAGCGAACCAGTGGCCGGAGGACGTGCAGGAGTATTTCGGCAACGAGGACGAATGCCACATGGCGTTCCACTTTCCGCTGATGCCGCGCATCTACATGTCGATCGCGAGCGAGGACCGCTTCCCGATCGTCGACATCATGCGACAGACGCCGGCGCTCGCGCCGAGCAACCAGTGGGCCGTGTTCCTGCGCAACCACGACGAACTGACGCTCGAGATGGTCACCGATTCGGAGCGCGACCTGCTGTGGCAGACCTATGCGAGCGACCGGCGCGCGCGGCTGAACCTCGGCATCCGGCGCCGGCTCGCGCCGCTGATGGAGCGCGACCGGCGCCGCATCGAGCTGATCAACTCGCTGCTGCTGTCGATGCCCGGCACGCCGGTGATCTACTACGGCGACGAGCTCGGGATGGGCGACAACATCCACCTCGGCGACCGCGACGGCGTGCGCACGCCGATGCAATGGTCGTCGGACCGCAACGGCGGCTTCTCGCGCGCCGACCCCGAGCTGCTCGTGCTGCCGCCGATCATGGGCTCGCTGTACGGCTACGACGCGATCAACGTCGAGGCGCAAACGCGCGACCCGCATTCGCTGCTGAACTGGACGCGGCGCATTCTCGCGACCCGCCGCGCCTCGCAGGCGTTCGGGCGCGGCACGATCCGCTTCCTGCGGCCGGAAAACCGCAAGGTGCTCGCGTACCTGCGCGAGCTGGACGGCCACGAGCCGGTGCTGTGCGTCGCCAACCTGTCGCGCGCGTCGCAGGCCGTCGAGCTCGACCTGTCCGAATTCGCGGGCCGCGTGCCGATCGAGATGACGTCCGATTCGCCGTTTCCGCCGATCGGTCAGCTCCCGTATCTCCTCACCTTTCCGCCGTACGGGTTCCTGTGGTTCGTGCTCGCCGAGCACGGCCGCGAACCGTCGTGGCGGCAGCCGCACGCGGAGCCGCTGCCCGAATACGTGACGCTGGTGATGCGGCGCGGCGAAACGCGGCCGGACGTCGCGCAACTGCACGCGCTCGCGCACGACGCGCTCGCTTCATGGCTCGCGCGGCGGCGCTGGTTCGCGTCGAAGGATCGCGCGATCGGCGACGCGTGGCTGAATGTCGTCACGCCGATGCCGGACGAGCCGTTCCAGTATGCGGAGGCGTGGGTGTCGGCCAGCGACGGCGGCGTCGAACGCTACGTCGTGCCGCTCGCCACCGCATGGGGCGGCGAGACCTCGCAGCCGCTGTTCGCGCAGTTGGCACTGGCGCGCGTGCGGCGCGGCCATACGGTCGGGTACCTGACCGATGCGTTCGCGCTGCCGGCGTTCGCGCGCGGGATGCTGCGCAAGCTGCGCGACGGCGCGACGGTGCCGACCGCCGACGGTGGCCGGCTCGCGTTCCTGCCGGAGGAGGCGCTCGCGGCGCTCGATCCCGGCGACGACGCGGACATCCGCTGGCTCGCGGCCGAGCAGAGCAACAGCTCGCTCGTGATCGGCGACGCGATCGTGCTGAAGCTGGTGCGCAAGGTCGCGCACGGCATCCACCCGGAAGCGGAAATGAGCCGGCATCTGACGCGCATCGGCTACGCGAACACCGCGACGCTCGCGGGCGAAGTCGTGCACGTCGATCCGGACGGCACGCCGCACACGGTCGCGATCCTGCAACGCTACGTCGACAACCAGGGCGACGCGTGGACACGGTCGTTCGACTTCCTGCGGCGGGCGGTCGACGAACTCGCGCTGCCGGCCGCGGACGACGAAGAAACGGCCGACGCGGACGAAGCACCCGATGCGCTGCTCGGCTACGCGGCGTTCGCGGGCATCATCGGCACGCGGCTCGGCCAGTTGCACGTCGCGCTCGCGCAGCCGTCCGGCGACCCCGCGTTCGCACCGGAGCATGCCCCGCCCGACCACGTCGACGGCTGGTGCGCGGACGCGATCGCGTCGTTCGAGCGCGCGCTCGACGTGCTGCGCACGCGGCTCGATACGCTCGACCCCGCGATGCGCGCGACGGCCGACACGCTGCTCGCGTCGCGCGACGCCGCCGTGCAGGCGCTCGGCGACCTCGTGCCGCGCACGCTCGACGCGCAATGCCTGCGGATTCACGGCGATTTCCATCTCGGCCAGGTGCTCGACGTCCAGGGCGACGCGCTGCTGATCGACTTCGAGGGCGAACCGGCGCGCCCGCTCGCGCACCGCCGCGCGAAATCGCATCCGCTGCGCGACGTCGCCGGCCTGCTGCGTTCGCTGTCGTACGTGAGCGCGACCGCGCAGTTCGCGATCGAGAAAGCGCCGCCGCAGGCGGCCGGCCGCAAGCGTGCGCTGTTCGACCGCTTCGGACAGGCGGCCGCCGACCGCTTCGTCGACTGCTATCGCGCGGCCGCCGATCTCGCTCCCGCGCGCTTCGTCGATCCGCGCTATGCCGACCGCCTGCTCGCGCTGTTCCTGATCGACAAGGCGTCGTACGAGCTGTGCTACGAAGCCGCGAACCGGCCGGACTGGCTGAGCGTGCCGGTCGGCGGGCTCGCGGCGCTCGTCGAACGCCTGCTCGGCGACGGCGGACCGCCCGACGACGACGGAGACACGCGATGACCGATACGTTGTTCGATCGCACCGATATCGATGCGCTGCTCGCCGGCCGCCATCCCGATCCGTTCGCGTGCCTCGGCCCGCACGGGCAGGCCGACCGGACCGTCGTGCGCGCGCTGCTGCCCGGCGCCGAACGCGTGCGTGCGCTGGCGCCGGACGGCGACGAACTCGCGACGCTCGCGTGCGTCGATCGCGCAGGCTGCTTCGCGGGAACCATCGCACGCAACGGCGGCGCGACTCACTACCGGCTCGCGATCGACTGGCCGGACGCGCGGCAGGTGATCGACGACGCGTACGCGTTCGGCACGCTGCTCGACGAGGCCGAACTGGCGCGCCTCTCGTCCGGCGACCCGGCCGCCGTGCTCGACTGCCTCGGCGCGACGCCCGCACGGATCGACGGCATCGACGGCGTGCGCTTCGCGGTCTGGGCGCCCAACGCGCAGCGTGTGTCGGTGGTCGGCGACTTCAACGCGTGGGACGGCCGCCGCCATCCGATGCGGCTGCGCCGGCCGTCGGGCGTGTGGGAGCTGTTCGTGCCCGGCATCGGCGCGGGCGAGTGCTACAAGTACGAGCTGCGCGCGGCCGACGGGCGCGTGCTGCCGCACAAGGCCGATCCGTGTGCGCGCGCGACCGAAGCGCCGCCGCGCACGGCGTCCGTCGTCGCCGACGTCGCGGCGCTCGACGCATTCGCGTGGCACGACGACAGCTGGATGCACGCGCGGCCGCGCGCCGACCGCTACCGCGTGCCGTGGTCGATCTACGAGGTGCATCCGGAGTCGTGGCAGCGCGTGCCCGAGGAGATGAACCGCAGCGCGACGTGGGACGAGCTCGCCGAGCGGCTGATTCCTTACGTGCAGGGGATGGGCTTCACGCACGTCGAATTCATGCCGATCGCCGAATACCCGTTCGGCGGATCGTGGGGCTACCAGCCGCTCGCGCAGTTCGCGCCGTCCGCGCGCTTCGGGCCGGTCGACGGCTTCGCTCGGTTCGTCGACCGCGCGCACGCGGCCGGCATCGGCGTGATCGTCGACTGGGTGCCCGCGCACTTCCCGGACGATCCGCACGGCCTCGCGCAGTTCGACGGCAGCGCGCTGTACGAGCATGCCGATCCGCGCGAAGGGCTGCATCCCGACTGGCACACCTGCGTGTTCAACGTCGGGCGTGCCGAAGTCGGCGCGTTCCTCGTCGCGTCGGCGCTCGCGTGGGCGCGCCGCTACCACGTCGACGGCATCCGCGTCGACGCGGTCGCGTCGATGCTGTACCGCGACTATTCGCGCAAGGAAGGCGAATGGGTGCCGAACCGGTACGGCGGCCGCGAGAACCTCGAATCGGTCGCGTTCCTGCGCCAGTTGAACGACACGCTGCACGGCGCGGCCGCGCCGGGCGGCGTCGTCACCATCGCGGAGGAATCGACCGCGTGGCCGGGCGTCACCGCGCCGACGCGCGACGGCGGGCTCGGCTTCGACTTCAAATGGAACATGGGGTGGATGCACGACACGCTCGCGTACCTGCACGAAGACCCGATCCACCGCCGCTATCACCACGACCGGATGACGTTCGGGCTCGTCTACGCGTTCTCGGAGCGCTTCGTGCTGCCGCTGTCGCACGACGAGGTCGTGCACGGCAAGGGCTCGCTCGTCGCGAAGATGCCGGGCGACGCGTGGCAGCGGCTCGCCACGCTGCGCGCGTACTTCGGCTTCATGTGGGCGCATCCGGGCAAGAAGCTGCTGTTCATGGGCAGCGAATTCGCGCAATGGGCGGAGTTCGCGCACGATGCGACGCCGCACTGGGACCTGCTCGACGCGCCGGCCCATCGCGGCGTGCAGCGGCTCGTGCGCGACCTGAACCGGACCTACGCCGCCGAACCGGCGCTGCATGCGCTCGACTGCCACGCGGCCGGCTTCGCCTGGCTGATCGGCGACGACCGCGACAACAGCGTGTTCGCGTTCGCGCGCCGCGACGACGCCGGGCACCTGGTGGTCGCCGTCTGCAACTTCACGCCCGTGCCGCGCGCCGGCTACCGCCTCGGGCTGCCCGCCCCCGGCCACTGGCGCGAACTGATGAACACCGATGCCGCGCCGTACGGCGGCACCAACGCCGGCAACGACGGCGCCGTGTGGGCCGAGGCCGTGCCCGCCCATGGCGAGGCGTGGTCGGCGACCCTGCGCTTGCCGCCGCTCGCGACGCTGTGGCTGACCCCCGCGTGATTTCCCGCTCCCTCGACTCGGAGATTCGCCCCATGCCGACCGCCCTGCCCGCCCGCCTCGAAGCCGGCCGCGCCTATCCGCTCGGTGCGACCTGGGACGGCCTCGGGACCAACTTCGCGGTATTTTCCGCCCACGCGCAGCGCATCCAGCTGTGCGTGTTCGATCCGACCGGCCGCAAGGAACTCGCGCGCCTCGACCTGCCCGAATGCACCGACGAGGTGTGGCACGGCTACCTGCCCAACGCCCATCCGGGCACCGTGTACGGGTTTCGCGCGGACGGCCCGTACCAGCCGCAGCATGGTCACCGCTTCAACCCGACCAAGCTGCTGCTCGACCCGTACGCACGCAAGCTGGTCGGCCAGTTCCGCTGGTCGGACGCGCTGTTCGGCTATCGTGTGCATTCGAACCGCGCGGACCTGTCGCTGGACCGCCGCGATTCGGCGCCCGCGATGCCGAAATGCGTGGTGGTGGACGAGGCATTCGACTGGAGCACCGACCGGCGCCCGCGCGTGCCATGGCGCAACACCGTGATCTACGAGACGCACGTGCGCGGCGCGTCGATGCGGCGCGCCGGGTTGCGCGTGCCCGAGCGCGGCACGTTTTCGGCGTTCGCGCATCCGGCGTTCGTCGATCATCTGCTGTCGATCGGCGTGACGACGGTCGAACTGCTGCCGATCCACGCGTTCCTGCAGCAGCGCGCGCTCGTGAACCGCGGGCTGCGCAACTACTGGGGCTACGACACGGCCGCGTTCTTCGCGCCGGAGCCCGCGTATCTCGCGACGCGGCGGCTCGACGAGATGCGCATCGCGATCCGCCAGTTGCATGCGGCCGGCATCGAGGTCGTGCTCGACGTCGTCTACAACCACACCGCCGAAGGCAACCAGCTCGGCCCGACGCTGTCGTGGCGCGGCCTCGACAACGCGAGCTACTACCGGCTCGTGCCGGGCGACCAGCGGTTTCATGTCGACGAGACGGGCTGCGGCAACACGCTGAACCTGTCGCATCCGCGCGTGCTGCAGATGGTGATGGACTCGCTGCGCTACTGGGCCACCGCGTTCAACATCGACGGCTTCCGCTTCGATCTCGGTGTCACGCTCGGCCGCGAGGCGCACGGCTTCGATCCCGGCGCGGGATTCTTCGACGCATTGCGGCAGGACCCGGTGCTCTCGCAGCGCAAGCTGATCACCGAACCGTGGGATCTCGGCCCCGGCGGCTACCAGCTCGGCCGCCACCCGCCCGGCTTCGCCGAATGGAACGACCGCTTTCGCGACACCGTGCGGCGCTTCTGGCGCGGCGACGCGGGGCAGCGGCCGGAACTCGCCGCGCGGCTCGCCGGCTCCGCCGACCTGTTCAACCACCACCGGCGCCATACGTGGGCGTCGGTCAATTTCGTCACCGCGCACGACGGCTTCACGCTCGCCGATCTCGTGTCGTACTCGGCCAAGCACAACGACGCGAACGGCGAGGACAACCGCGACGGCCGCGACGACAACTGCAGCGCGAACTGGGGCGTCGAGGGGCCGACCGACGATGCGGCGATCCGCGCGGTACGCTCGCGCGTCGCGCGCTCGATGCTCGCGACGCTGTTCACCGCGCTCGGCACGCCGATGCTGGTGGCCGGCGACGAATTCGGCCGCACGCAGCACGGCAACAACAACGCGTACTGCCAGGACAACGAACTGTCGTGGCTCGACTGGGATCTCGCGCGCGGCGACGAAGCCGTGACGCTGATGCGCTTCGTGTCGCGGCTCGCCGCGCTGCGGCGCATGTACCCGGTGATGTCGGCGCCGGGCTATCCGTCCGGCGATCGCGACGGCGCGCCGGGGATGGCCGAGATCGGCTGGTTCGACGAGCACGGCGATGCGCTGACCGTCCCCGCGTGGCAGGACCGCGAGCGCCGCGCGCTGACGATGCGGCGGGTCGGCACGGGCCGCACCGGGCGCACCGAGGCGCTGCTCGTGATGCTGAACGCGTCGTCCGAGACGATCGTGTTCGTGCCGCCCGCACCGGTGCTCGAGTATCGCGTGCTGGTCGATACGGCCACGCCCGACGCCGGCCCGCGCACCTGGCCGGCCGACGGTCTCGACGTCGCCGCGCATGCGGCCGCGATCGCGGTCGCGGCCGTGCCGCTCGACCCGCCTTCGTGAGGATCGCCATGACAACCCGTTCCGCCGGCCCGTCCGGCACGCATGCATTCGACTCGTCGTTCGGCGCCACCTGCATCGATGCCGGCCACACGCGCTTCAGGCTGTGGGCGCCCGCGAGCCGTGCGGCCGCCGTCGAGCTGCACGACGACAGCGAGCAGGTGATCCCGATGACACCCGTCGGCGACGGCTGGTTCGAGACAGTCGCGCCGTGCGGCCCCGGCGCGCTGTATCGCTACCGGCTCGACGGCGGTCTCGTCGTGCCCGATCCCGCGTCGCGCTTCCAGCCCGGCGGCGTGGACGGCCCGAGCCAGGTCGTCGATCCGGGCGCCTATCGCTGGCGCCACGATGCATGGCGCGGCCGCCCGTGGCACGAGACGGTACTGTACGAACTGCACGTCGGCGCCTGCGGCGGTTATGCGAGCGTCGAACGGCGGCTGCCGTCGATCGCCGCGCTGGGCGTGACCGCGGTCGAGCTGATGCCCGTCAACGCGTTTCCCGGCGCGCGCAACTGGGGCTACGACGGCGTGCTGCCGTTCGCACCCGACACGTCGTACGGGCGGCCCGAGGAACTGAAGGCGCTCGTCGATACCGCGCACGGGCTCGGTCTGCAGGTGTTCCTCGACGTCGTGTACAACCATTTCGGCCCCGAGGGCAACCTGCTGCCGCGCTACGCGCCCGCCTTCTTCCGCGCGGACCGGCAAACCGCATGGGGGCCGGCGATCGACTTCTCGTGCCCGCAGACGAGCGCGTTCTTCATCGACAACGCGCTGTACTGGCTCGACGAATTTCGCGTCGACGGCTTGCGCATCGACGCCGCGCACGCGATCGACGACGATGCGTGGCTGCGCGAACTCGCGCGCCGCGTGCGCGCGTACGCGGGCAACGCACGCCACATCCATCTGGTGCTCGAGAACGAGCGCAACGCGGCGAGCCTGCTCGGCCCCGGCGGGTTCGACGCGCAGTGGAACGACGACTTCCACAACAGCGCGCACGTGCTGCTGACCGGCGAGCGCGACGGTTATTACCGCGCGTACGCCGACGCGCCGCTGCGCCATTTCGCCCGCACGCTCGCCGAAGGGTTCGCGTACCAGGGCGAGCCGTCGCCGCTGCACGACGGCGCCGCGCGCGGCGAGCCGAGCGCGCACCTGCCGCCCACCGCGTTCGTCACGTTCCTGCAGAACCACGACCAGATCGGCAACCGCGCGTTCGGCGAACGCCTGCGCGCGCTCGCGAACGACGACGCGGTACGCGCGGTCACCGCGCTGATGCTGCTCGCGCCGCCGATCCCGCTGCTGTTCATGGGCGAGGAAGACGGCAGCACGCAGCCGTTCCAGTTCTTCACCGACTATCGCGGCGCGCTTGCCGATGCCGTGCGCGAAGGCCGGCGCCGCGAATTCGCGGCGTTTCCCGCGTTCGCCGATCCCGCGCATCGCGACCGGATTCCCGATCCGAACGACATCGCGACCTTCGTCCGGTCGTCGCTGCACCACCCGCCCGACGACTCCTGGGCCGACGCGGCCGCCTGGCAGCGCTTCTACCGCAGCGCGCTGGCCGTGCGCATGGCGCTCGTGGCGCCGCATCTGCCCGGCGCGCACGTGCTCGGCGTCGACCTGCTCGCGGGCGACGACGAGCCGCAGGCACTCGTCGCGCGCTGGCGGCTCGGCGACGGCAGCACGCTGACGATCGCGCTGAACCTCGGCCCGCACGATGCGGTGCTGCCCGCGCTGCCGGTCGGCAAGCTCGTGTTCGAGACGCCACCGCGCGCCCGCGACCGGCTGCGCGACTTGCGGATGCCGCCACGTGCCTGCATCGCGTGGCGCGACGGCGCGGTCAACCACGATGCGCGGCATCACCGCGCGAACGGACTGGGAGGATCATGACGACCGACGTCTCGATCGCGGTACTCGCACACGCGGCCGGCCTCGAAACCGACTGGACCGACGCCGGCGGCGTCGCGCGGCGGGTGGACGACGTCGCGCTCGCCGCGCTCGTCGATGCGCTCGGCTGGCCGTGCGGCACCGCGGCCCAGCGGGTCGACAGCGCGGCGGCACTCGCCGACGGGA
>NZ_JAAGPK010000210.1:0-12046 GCF_017104685.1 Burkholderia sp. Tr-20355
GGCGGCCACGTGTGCGTCGCGCTCGGCGCACTCGCGCAGCGCTACGACGCACCGCTCGACGAGGTGCGCGCCGCGCTTGCCGCGAGCGGCGTGGTCGCGTTCGGCACGCTGGCGCGCGGCGACGAGCGGCCGCTGATCGTCGACCGGCACGATCACCTGTACCTGTCGCGCTATTTCGATTACGAACGGCGGCTTGCCGATGCGCTCGTCGCACAGGCCGGGGTTGCCGGTCCGGACGAAGGCCTGTCGCCCGACCGGCTGCGCGACAGTCTCGCGCGCTATTTCGGGCCGGCCAACGGCGAAGTCGACTGGCAGCGCGTGGCGGCGATCGTCGCGCTGACGGGCCGCGTGACGATCGTCAGCGGCGGCCCCGGCACGGGCAAGACGACGACGGTCGTCGGCGTGCTGGCCTGCCTGCTCGACGCGCACCCGGGGCTGCGCATCGCGCTGGCCGCACCGACCGGCAAGGCCGCGCAGCGGATGCAGGAAGCGCTGCATGCACGGGCCGGCGACCTGCCGCCCGAACTCGCGGCACGCCTGCCCGACACGTCGTATACGCTGCACCGGCTGCTGGGCGGCGGCGGGGCGGCCGGCTTCCGCCATCATCGCGACAATCCGTTGCCGTACGACCTGATCGTCGTCGACGAGGCGTCGATGATCGACGTCGCGCTCGCCGCGCATCTGCTCGACGCGCTTGCGCCGGGCGCACGGCTCGTGCTGCTCGGCGACAAGGATCAACTGGCCGCGGTCGAAGCGGGGGCCGTGTTCGCCGAGTTGAGCGCGCGGCCCGCCTTTACGGCCGCGGCGCGCACGCGCATCGCACAGGCGCTCGGTATCGACGAGGCGACGTTCGTCGCGGCGTTGCCGGTGCCGGACGAAGCCGCAATCGCCACCGCGGCGGGCGTGCCGGCCGCACGTCCGGCTTCCGTTTCGGCGCAGGCGTTGCCTTCGGCATCGGCTTCCGTTTCCCGCAAACCGGCGTCGCGGCAGAAGGCCGATCCGCGACAGGCATCGCTCTTCGACGACGAACCGCAGGATGACGAGGTTTCGTCGGCCGAGATCGTATCGCCACCGCCGGCAGTCCCGGCGCCGGCCGATGTCGGCGGCACCGTTACCGCGGGGGAGACACCCGCATGGATCGAAGTCGACGAACTCGCATGGCTCGATGCCGTCGAGCTGCCGCCGTTCGACGCGGGCGACGCGGCGCTCGCATCGGTGACGGCAGCGACATCCGCATCGACCGGCGAAGTCGACGCCGCAGCCGCCGTCGCGCGCGCGCCGGCGCCGCTCGCGGACTGCGTCGTCTGGCTCGAACGCAACTACCGTTTCGGTCTCGATTCGCCGATCGGGCGGCTGTCGGTCGCGATCCGCGGCGGCGACGTGCAGGCCGCACTGGATGCGCTGCCCGCCGACGATACGGCCGCCGCGTCCTTCCACGACGATGCGGGCGATACGCTTGCATCGTCGACGGTCGAGCGGCTCGCGCGGCGGTTCGGCGCTTACCTCGACGCGTTGCGCGCCGCGCTGGACGCGCCGGTGCCCGATCCGCTGCCGCTGTTCGATGCGCTCAACCGGTTCCGGATCCTGTGCGCGACCCGCAACGGCTCGCGCGGCGCGGAGCACGTCAACGCGCTGGTGGCCGCGCACGTGCGGCACGCGGCGCGCGTGCCGCTCGCGGTCGGCGCGCACTGGTTCACCGGGCGGCCGATCATGGTGACGCGCAACGACTACGCGCTCGGGCTGTTCAACGGCGACATCGGCATCGCGTTGCCCGATGCGCACGGCGTGCTGCGCGTGTGGTTCCGGCGCGCGGACGGCACCGCGCGTGCGGTGTCGCCGGCCGCGCTGCCGCCGCACGAGACGGCGTTCGCGCTGACCGTCCACAAATCGCAGGGCTCGGAATTCGACGAAGCCGCGCTCGTGCTGCCGGCCTCGTTCAGCCGGGTGCTCACGCGCGAGCTGGTCTATACGGCCGTCACGCGTGCGCGCACGCGGGTGCAGGTGATCGGGCCGCGGCGCGTGCTGGCGCAGGCGGTCGCGACACGCACGCAGCGCGATTCGGGGCTCGCGGCGCGCGTCGACGAAGCGCTCGCGCGACACCGCACGGAGGTTTCGCGATGATGATCCGCTATACGCTCGATCCGGCCGAGGTCGAATGGACGGCCGTGCGCGCACAGGGCGCGGGCGGGCAGAACGTGAACAAGGTGTCGAGCGCGATTCACCTGCGCTTCGACATCCGTGCGTCGTCGCTGCCGCCGGTGATCAAGGAGCGGCTTCTCGCGCTGTCCGACCAGCGCATCACGCGCGACGGCATCGTCGTGATCAAGTCGCAGGAATACCGCACGCAGGAGAAGAACCGCGAGGCCGCGCTGGCGCGACTCGATTCGCTGATCTCCAGCGTCGCGTTCACGCCGCGCGCACGCGTGGCGACGCGGCCGACGCGTGCGTCGAAGGAGCGGCGGCTCGAACACAAGTCGCGCCGCAGCGTGGTGAAGTCCGGAAGAGGGAAGGTGATCGACTGACGAATGAACGGCCGGCGGCGCGCGCGGCTAGCGCATCACCGTTCCCGCGCTGTCGAGCACGAAGTCGACGCAGAACACGACGAGCCGGCTCCGTGCGCGGATCGCGACGGCGGCCGTGTAGCAGTCGCGGCCTTCCGTCAGCGAGAAATGCGGGCCCATCAGCGCGACGCGTCCGGGTGCGGCGATCGCGCGCTGGAAGTACGGGCGCCGCGACCAGTTGCTGTGGGTTTCCGGGAACAGCGGCGCGAGGCGGGCGGCGACTGCCTGACCGTCGTCGGGCCGCGCGGTGATCGACGGCAGGAACTGCTCGCCGATCTCGTCGGTGACGAACACGCGGCGCGCGGCCGGCACTGTGAACACGCGTTGGGCGGCATCCTGCAGATTGCCGCTGGCGGAAAAGGCGGCCGCACCGCCCAGCACGAGTCGTTCGATCGCATCGAAGCCCGGCTGCTCGGCGATGACCGGCGGGCGCCGGCGTGCGATGAAGCGCTGCCACGCGGCGTCGAGCATCGCGGGCGCGGCCGCGCTCGCATGCGCGATCGACGCATCGGGCTGGCCGAACTGGAAACCCTGCACGAAATCGATATCGGCCTCCATCAGCGTCTGCAGCGCGTCGTCGCTTTCGACGCCTTCGGCCAGCACCATCGCGCCGGCCTGGTGCAGCATCGACACGAGGTGATGCATGATGCGGCGATCGTCGGCCGACCCGGTCGCGCGTTCGACGAGCGAGCGGTCGAGCTTGACGATGTCGGGCCGTGCGCGCCAGACGCGGTCGAAATTCGAGAATCCGGTGCCGAAATCGTCGATCGCGATCAGGAAATCGCGATGCTGGATCATGTCGATCGTGCGGGCGAGCGCGGCTTCGTCGCGCGCCGGTTGCTCGACGACCTCCAGCACGATGCGGTTCGGCGGCAACCCGAAATGCCGGCACAGCGCCTCGACGAACTCGCGCTGCACGAGTCCCGTATCGAGTACGCGCGGCGTCACGTTCAGGAACAGCCAGCCGTCGCCGATTCCCTGCGCGACGAAGTTGGCCGTGTGCAGGCAGCGCGCGAGCCGGTCGAGCAGCAGCGCGTCGGCGTCGGCACGCGTCTTGTCGAAGAGGGCGGTGGGCGAGAGCAGCGTGCCGTCCGCGTCGACGACGCGCAGCAGCGCTTCGTAGCCGACGACGCGCTTGTGCGTGATCGACAACACGGGCTGGAACACGCTGCGCAGCGTCGTGGTGCGAAAGGTGGCGACCCAGCCGCCGGGCGTCGGCGTCAGGCGTTCGAGCAAGGAGTCGAGCGACAGGTCGCGGGCGGGCTTCATGTCAACGGTGCCCGGGGGCGTACGGTGGGGCGGGAGCGGGCCGCCACGCCGATGCGGTCGCACGCGCAGGCGGACGCGAAAGAACGTGGTACATCGAGGCCGCCTCGTGCGGATAAGTGTTTCGAGTGTACCGGGATTGCAGCGGCGCGCGTATCAGGGTAACTCCAGACGCAAACGGTACACGGCCCGGCCATGGCAACGGCGCGGGGGTGCCGGTGCCGTTCGCGTGCGTGCCGCGCATGATCGTCACGCAGCGGCGGGCGCTGCCGGCGTACATGACAACCCGACCGCATGGCGAATGGTAAAGGGCGGGGGGACGAAAAATCCCGGCGGCGGAGACAGGCGCGAACGAGATCCGCCGTCGGATGAATGCGGGTGCGCGGTGCCGCCATCCGCGAGGCGTTGGCGCCCGCGCCCGGATCCTCAGGCCGCTTCGCCGCCGCGCGGCCGGATGCCGGGAATCCGCTTGATCACGCCGGTCGCGAGCGCGGTGCCGACGAGTACGATCGCGCAGCCTTCGATCATGACGGCCGACACGTGTTCGCCCAGGAACAGCGCGCCCCACAGCAGCCCGAACACCGGGATCACGAACGTCACGGTAATCGCGCGGGCGGGGCCGACATGCGCGATCAGGTAGAAGAAGATGAAATACGCGATGCCGGTGCACGCGATGCCGAGGGCGAGTACCGCGCCCCAGGCGTGGGCGCTGACCGGCGCCGCCGGCCAGGTGGCGATCGCGAACGGCAGCAGCAGGAGGGTCGAGCCGATCATGCTGCCGGCCGCGTTGACGAGCGGATCGACGCCACCGAGCGTGCGCTTCGTGTAATTGGCCGCGATGCCGTACAGCAGCGTCGCGCCGAGCGCCGCGGCGGCAGCGAGCGCGGTCGCGCTGGCGCCCGTGTCGCCGTGCGCGTTCGCGATCTGGTTCCACACGAGCGTGAGGACCCCGGCAAAGCCGATCACGAGGCCGAGCGCACGCGGCAACGACAGCTTGTCCTTCAGCCACAGGTACGCGACGAGCGCGCCCCACAGTGGCGTCGTCGCATTGATCACCGACGTGAGCCCGGCCGACAGCGTCAGCTCGGCGAACGCGAACAGGCAGAACGGGATGCCCGAGTTCAGTGCGCCGACGACGAACAACGGCCACGCATGGCGGCGCAATCGCGCACCGAGGTCGGCGGGTTTGAAGCGCGTCAGCGCGAAGCCGGTGAGAAACAGCGCGCCGATGCCCACGCGCAACGCCATCAGCGGCGCGACGCCGAGATCGATCACGCCGATCCGGATGAACAGGAACGACGCGCCCCACAGGGCAGCGAGCACGGTCAGCAGGAAGGCGTTCTTGGGTGACATCGATCGTGAGGGCGGAGACGGGATGCGATGAATCTTACACCGCGTTACCGCACCGTCGTTTCACGATTCGATGAAACGACAAGAAACGGGAATATCGCCGGTCGAGGGGGCAGGGGGCCACCCGTCGGCGGCCGTGCCCGGTCAGTGATGGCGCCAGCCGCCGCGTCCGCCGAAGCCGAAATTGAGCGACAGCGCCGGTCCCCAATAGCCGCCCCAGGCAGGCGCATAGGCCGGCGCCGGATAGTAGTAGGCGGGGCCGGGATCGACGTACACGGGCGCCGGCTGCACCGGCGCGGCCGTGTAATAGCCGCCGGGATAATAGCCGTACGGGTAGTAGCAGCCGGCGAGCGTCGTGCAGGCGAGCGCCGCCGCGACGAGGGTCCTGTTCATGATGTCTCTCCGGCGGAGCCGGCAATCGGCAGATGCTTAAGCTTAGGCCGCGCGCCGATGACACGGTGTGCAAAACGGTAACCGATCATTTCCGGGCGGCTGCCGCGCCTATTGCGGCGCCGCATGCGAAAACGGCGCTTCCGCATCGCGGAAACGCCGTCTGGACGAAGGTTGCGCCGGGTCCGGCCGGCGGCTTACTTGCCGACCTGGTTACCGATGATGCCGCCGGCTGCCGCACCGCCGAGCGTCGACAGTGCGCTGCCGCCGATCGCCGCGCCGGCGACACCGCCGACACCCGCGCCGATTGCCGTGTCGCGCTGACGTCGTGACATCGAATCGCAGGCCGACAGGCTGGCCACCGTCGCGACGAGAAGCGCGCATACCCCAAAACGCCGAATCGAGTTCATGATCGTTGTCCTTGTGGTAGTGAGCGGAGGTCGCGCGACCGGCTGGCGGCCGCGCATGACCCCAATCTACGCGCCGCCTGGCGGTGCTGCTGTAAGGACTTGTTAAGGCTTGCGCGGTTTCGTAATCAATTGTTTCCCGTGCCGCCGCAGGCACGCGACGTGCGCAAAAAAGCCCGCTCGAAAGCGGGCTTCGTGCATCGCGATGCGACCCGGCGCGGATCGCTGCTTGCGCTTACTGACGGTGATAGATCTCGGCGCCGGTCTTGACGAACTCGACCGCCTTCACTTCCATCCCTTTCTTCAGCGCCTCGGTTTCCGACACGCCCTGCTGTGCCGCGAACTCGCGCACGTCCTGCGTGATCTTCATCGAGCAGAAGTGCGGGCCGCACATCGAGCAGAAGTGCGCGACCTTCGCCGAATCCTTCGGCAGCGTTTCGTCGTGGAATTCGCGCGCCTTGTCCGGATCGAGACCGATGTTGAACTGGTCTTCCCAGCGGAACTCGAAGCGTGCCTTCGACAGCGCGTTGTCGCGCACCTGCGCGCCCGGGTGACCCTTGGCGAGGTCGGCGGCGTGCGCGGCGAGCTTGTACGTGATGATGCCTTCCTTCACGTCGTCCTTGTTCGGCAGGCCGAGGTGTTCCTTCGGCGTCACGTAGCAGAGCATCGCGGTGCCGAACCAGCCGATCATCGCCGCGCCGATGCCCGACGTGATGTGGTCGTAGCCCGGTGCGATGTCGGTCGTCAGCGGCCCGAGCGTGTAGAACGGCGCTTCCTTGCACCAGTCGAGCTGGAGATCCATGTTCTCCTTGATCAGCTGCATCGGCACGTGGCCGGGGCCTTCGATCATCACCTGCACGTCGTGCTTCCACGCGATCTGCGTGAGCTCGCCGAGCGTCTTCAGCTCGCCGAGCTGCGCTTCGTCGTTCGCGTCGTAGATCGAGCCGGGACGCAGGCCGTCGCCGAGCGAGAAGCTCACGTCGTACGCCTTCATGATCTCGCAGATCTCTTCGAAGTGTTCGTACAGGAAGCTTTCCTTGTGATGCGCGAGGCACCACTTCGCCATGATCGAGCCGCCGCGCGACACGATGCCCGTCATCCGGTTCGCGGTGAGCGGCACGTACTGCAGGCGCACGCCGGCGTGGATCGTGAAGTAGTCGACGCCTTGCTCGGCCTGCTCGATCAGCGTGTCGCGGAAGATTTCCCAGGTCAGGTCCTCGGCCTTGCCGTTGACCTTCTCGAGCGCTTGGTAGATCGGCACCGTGCCGATCGGCACCGGGCTGTTGCGGATGATCCACTCGCGCGTTTCATGGATGTGCTTGCCGGTCGACAGGTCCATCACCGTGTCGCCGCCCCAGCGGATCGCCCACGTCATCTTGTCGACTTCCTCGCCGATCGACGACGTGACGGCCGAGTTGCCGATGTTCGCGTTGATCTTCACGAGGAAGTTGCGGCCGATGATCATCGGCTCGGATTCCGGGTGGTTGATGTTCGCGGGGATGATCGCGCGGCCGCGTGCGACTTCGTCGCGCACGAATTCCGGCGTGATCTCGGCCAGCGCATTCGCGCCGAAGGCCGCGGCGCCGAATGCCTGGCCCGGGTGCTGGCGGCCCATCATCGCGGCGAGCTTCGCGCCGTTCGGGCCGCTCGACTTCAGGCTCTCGATGTATTCGGCGCGGCGCTGGTTCTCGCGGATCGCGATGTACTCCATTTCCGGCGTGATGATGCCCTGGCGCGCGTAGTGCATCTGCGTGACGTTCTTGCCGGCCTGGGCGCGACGCGGGTTGCGGTGCAGGCCGGGGAAACGCAGGTCGGCCGTGGCCGGATCGGCCGCGCGCTCGAGGCCGTACTGGCTCGACAGGCCGGAGAGCACGTCGGTGTCGCCGCGTGCCTCGATCCAGCGTTGGCGCAGCGCGGGCAGGCCTGCACGGATGTCGATCTTCGCGTCCGGATCGGTGTAGGGGCCCGACGTGTCGTACACGTAGATCGGCGGATTCTTTTCGCCGCCGAAGCCGGTCGGCGTGTCGGCCTGCGTGATTTCGCGCATCGGCACGCGGATGTCGGGCTGCGAGCCGGTGACATAGACCTTGCGCGAATTCGGCAGCGGCGCGACGGCAGCCGCGTCGACGTGGGCGTCGGCGGACAGAAACTTTGGATTGGCGTTCATTCGATCTCCTGTGTCGGCCCGAGTCGGCGCTTCGGCGCTTACTCGGGCCCCATGCAAAGCAATTGTGGGGCGCGAGCTAAGCAGGAGACGAGATTCGTGAGGCGGCGGGTTTCGTCAGAGGGATGGCGGCGAAATCCGTACGCTTCCCTGCGCTGGCATTATCCAGATCAGGTTCAAAGGGTATTTCTCACCCGCAATGCCGGTTGTTTGACCGGGCGCATTGCAGGACCCCCGCGTTAGCAAGGGCACACGATACACCGGCTTGGCGGCGGTTTCAACCGGGAGCGGAGCGGATGCCGCCGGGCGATCGCTTGATCGCCGCGGCCGGACCGGGCGGGGTGCGCCGCAGCAATCGCGGCCGCCGAACGGCTTCCCGGTGGGGCCGCCCAGGGTCGAGCGGTGCAGCATTCGCGTCTTCATTTTCGGCGTCTAGAATTTTTTTTGACATCGCTGTCATTTCCGGCGGTGTGCTCCGTCTATTCGGCTCCTAAACCCATGTAGTGGAGAGATGTCATGAAAAACGTATTCCTGGTTGCCTGTGTCGCCGCGCTTGCCACGATCGCAACGGGCGCATATGCGCAGAACGATGCGATGTCGAAGGACGGCATGTCGATGTCGAAGGACGCGATGGGCCACGACGCGATGGCCAAGGACGGCGCGATGAAGAAGGACGGCATGAAGAAGGACGGCATGAAGCACGACGCGATGAAGAAGGACGCGATGGGCCACGACGCGATGTCCAAGGGCGACGCGATGAAGAAGGACGCCATGAGCCCGTCGAACTGACGAATGCGCGGGGCGCGACCGGCAACACGCATCGCGTCCCGCCCCGACGCCTCAATCCGGGAGTCTTCATCATGCAAACGGTTCCTGTCACGGATCGCGCGAGCACGCCGCCGCCCGCGCCCACGATTCATCCGCCGTGGGTGCGCGTGAGCCACTGGCTCAACGCGCTCGCGGCGATCCTGATGGCGCTGTCGGGCTGGCGCATCTACGACGCGTCGCCGATCTATCCGTCATTCACGTTCGCGCATGGCATCACGCTCGGCGGCTGGCTCGGCGGCGCGCTGCAATGGCATTTCGCGGCGATGTGGCTGCTGGTCGCCAACGGGCTGTTCTACCTCGCGATGTCGATCGCGACGGGGCGCTTCGCGCGCAAGCTGCTGCCCGTCACGCCGGCATCCGTATGGCGCGACATCCGCGCCGCGCTCGGCGGGCGGCTCGCGCATGACGACCTGAGCGTCTACAACGCGGTGCAGCGTGCCGCGTACCTGACCGCGATCGTCGATCTCGTCGTGCTGGTGCTGTCGGGGCTCACGATCTGGAAGTCCGTCCAGTTTCCGCTGCTGCGCGAACTGTTCGGCGGCTACGACAACGCGCGCGTCGTGCATTTCTGGGCGATGTCGCTGCTGGTCGCCTTCTTTGTCGTCCATGTCGCGATGGCGCTGCTGGTGCCGCGCTCGCTGCTCGCGATGCTGCGCGGCCGCTGACCTGCCCACCGCGGGCGAAGGAAATCATCATGTCGGAATCCGAAAAAAGCCGCGACGAGCCGCGCTGGACGCTCGACCGCAAGTCGCTCGAACTCGACGTGCGCCGCGAGCTCGAGATGCCGTCGCGGCGGCTCTTCAACCGGCGCGTCCTGACGCTCGGCGGCCTCGCGATGCTGACCGGCTGCACGTTGCAGGACGACGCGTCGGTCAACACGTTTCTCGAGAAAGTGTCGCGCATGAACGATCGCGTGCAGGCTTGGTTGTTCAACCCCGACCGGCTCGCACCGACCTACACCGAGGCCGACATCACGCGTCCGTTCCCGTTCAACGCGTACTACGGGATCGACGAAGTGCGGCACGTCGATGCGTCGACGTATCGCCTCGTGCTGTCCGGCCGCGTGACGGGCAAGCGCGTGTGGACGCTCGACGAGCTGCGCGCGCTGCCGCATGCGGAACAGATCACGCGGCACATCTGCGTCGAAGGGTGGAGTGCGATCGGCCGCTGGGGCGGCACGCCGTTCGGCGCGTTCCTCGCGCGCGCCGGCGCCGACACGCGGGCGAAATACGTCGGCTTCAAGTGCGCGGACGATTATTACGAAAGCATCGACATGCCGACCGCGCTGCATCCGCAGACGCTGCTCGCGCTCGAGTACGACGGCCGCCAGTTGCCGCCGGAGTACGGCTTCCCGATGAAGCTGCGGATGCCGACCAAGCTCGGTTACAAGAATCCGAAGCACATCATGGAAATCTTCGTGACCGATACGTTCCCGGGCGGCTACTGGGTCGATCAGGGCTACAACTGGTTCGGCGGATCGTGAGCGGCGCGCGGGGCGCGCGCGTCCGGCACGCGGATTCGCGCACCTGAAGATCGACAGGCGGGCCGACCGCAGCGGCCCTGTTCGCGAACGCGTCGAGCCGACCCGTCGTCCGTCACGACCGGCGCGACGGACGGACCGGCGCGCACGGCGGGCCGTTTGGCCGACGCCGGATTCGACGGCCCCGGATTGCGCGGGTGCGCGCGCGTTCCGCTCATCCGGCCCCGGATTTCATCCGCGTGCGGGCCGAAAAATGTCGCGCCGAAACGTCAGTCTTTATGCTTTCAGACAGGTCTGACGATGCTTTCGAATCCTTGATGCCATAATGCCGAGCGTGTGCAGCCGAAGCGGGTGCGCACGTTTTTTTTGTCCCTCTGCCGCCGCTCGCCGGTTCTCTTTCGTCGCCGTTCGCACTGCCATGTCGTTCCGCACGTTCGCTCTGCCTTTCCGGTCCCGCCAGGACCGTTTGCCGGCATGGCCGGCGTCTTTCAGCGGGGCACGCGGCGTGACGTGCGGGCGGGCTGCACGATGACGCCGCTCGACCGCCTGCTCGATTTCTTCGCGCGCTTTTCGTTCCGGATCCGCCTGCCGCAAAGCCGCGGCGGCCGGGTCGCGCTGGCGCTCGTGTTCATCTATTTCGTCTGGGGTTCGACCTACAGCGGCCTGCATTTCGCGCTGCAGTCGTTCCCGCCGCTGCTGCTGTCGGGGCTGCGCAACCTGCTCGGCGGGATCGGCCTGTTCATCTTCGCGCTGCGACGCAAGCCCGAATGGCCGACGCTGCTCGAAATTCGCAACGCGGGGATCGTCGGCACGATGCTCGTCGCGCTGTCGTCCGGCACGATCGCGCTGGGGATCAGCTCGGTCAGCAGCGGCTCGGCCGCGGTGATGGTGGCGACCGTGCCGCTGTTCGCGACGGTGATCGCGGCGGTGGCCGGGCGGCCCGTGACGAAGGGCGAGTGGGCGGCCGTCGCGCTCGGGATGGTCGGTATCGTCGTGCTGAACTCGGGCGGCGCGGCGGCCCGGAATTCGGCACTGGGCACGATCTGCGTGCTGGCCGGCGCGCTGTTCTGGGCGGGCGGCGCGCACCTCGCGACGCGGCTCAGGCTGCCGTCGGACCTGTTCCTGTCGACGTCGCTGCAGATCGGCCTCGGCGGCCTGATTTCGACGCTCGTCGCCTGGCTGATCGGCGAACGCATCGAACAGGTGATGGTGGGGCCGGTGTTCGCGTTCCTGTACCTGATGGTGTTCTGCACGATGGCCGCGTATGTCGCATACGGCTATCTGATCCGCCATACGAGCCCGATCATCGCGAGCAGCTGCATGTACGTGAACCCGATCGTCGCGGTCGCGCTCGGTGCGCTGCTGCTCGGCGAGCCGGTGACGATGGCGACCGTGGTCGCGACCGTCGCGATCCTCGGCAGTGTCGCGCTGTCGTTCGTGTTCGATCCGGCGCGTCGGCCGGCGGCACGGGCGGCGGCCGACGGTTCGGCGGCCGTGGCGGCCGAGCACGCGCCCGCGGCAGAACGGGAGAGCGTCGCGTAGGGAAAGAGGGTTAAGGTCAGGGGAGAGCTGGGGGGGGGGCGTAAGCATAGAGAAAAAA
>NZ_JAAGPK010000211.1:0-11601 GCF_017104685.1 Burkholderia sp. Tr-20355
TCGCACCGATCGACGAAGCGGAGCGGCCCGCGCTCGGCGCGCCGTCGGAAGCCGACGACATCCTCGCCGACTATCACACCACCGGCCTCACGCTGAACCGCCACCCGGTCGCGCTGCTGCGGCCCGCGCTGCGTGCGCGGCGGCTGTCGTCCGCGGCCGAGCTGCACGACCGTCCCGACGGCCGGCTCGCACGCGCGTGCGGGCTCGTGACCGCGCGGCAGATGCCGGGTACCGCGAAAGGCGTGATGTTCATGACGCTCGAGGACGAAACGGGCTGCGTGAACCTGATCGTCCGGCCCGAGCTGCTCGCGCGGCAGCGCCGCGAAACCCTCGATTCGCGGCTGCTCGCGGCGTCCGGCGTGTGGCAGGTCGCGAGCGACGTGCGGCACCTCGTCGTGCAGCATTTCGAGGATCTGACGCCGCTGCTCGGCGGCCTGCGCACGTCGAGCCGCGAATTCCACTGAGGCCGGCATGCCCCGCCGGCACGCGCGCCACGACCCACGCCACGCCGCACTGGCACCGAAGGCGGCAAGCCGGCCCCGATGCACGTTACGGCATCACCGGCGGATGGTAGGCGAGCGTGCCCGCGAGCGCCCACAGCATGAAGATCACGAGCGGCAGGTGCACCACCAGTTGCGTGAACGTGAAGCCGACGATGTCGCGGGCCCGCAAGCCGAGCACGCCGAGAAGCGGCAGCATCCAGAACGGGTTGATCAGGTTCGGCAATGCCTCGGCCGCGTTGTAGACCGTCACGGCCCAGCCCAGATGAACCTGCAGCAGTTTTGCCGCTTCGATCACGTACGGCGCCTCGATGATCCACTTGCCGCCGCCGGAGGGCACGAAGAATCCGAGCACGGCCGAATACACGCCCATCACCGCGGGAAACGACGAATGCGACGACATCGCGACGAAGAAGTGGGCGAGGTGATCGGAGAGCGGCAGTCCGGCGGGCGCCGCCGCCTTGGTCAGGATGTACGCGATCCCGCCGTACAGCGGAAACTGGATCAGCACACCCGCGACCGACGGCACCGAACGCGCGACGGCATTGAGGAATCGCCGCGGCCGCCAGTTCAGCAGCATGCCCAGCAGCAGGAACACGAAGTTGTACGTGTTCAGGTTCGAGATCGCGATCAGCGGATTTTTCGTCGTGAACTCGTGCCAGGCCCAGATCGCGCCGATCGCCACGATCACGACGGTGACGAGCGGGCTGTATTCGAGCCAGTCCCCGGGGCGGGTCGGGCGGGCGAGCGTGGCATGGTTTTCGTCGAGCGGAATGCCGAGTTCCGTCGCGGTCTTCGCCCGCGCGCCGTCGGGCGCGGACAGATACGCGATCAGCAGCGACGCGACGGTCAGCACCGCGGCCATCAGCATCGACTGCGGAAGAAAGATGGTCTCGGTGAACGGGATGACGCCGGAGATCGACAGCAGCGCCTTGGGCAGACTGTCCGGATTCGCCTGCAGTTGCGACGCGGATGAACTCAAGCCCAGCGCCCACGTCGCGCCCATTCCGAGATAAGCGGCCGCACCCGCCGCGCGGTAATCCATGCGCAGCGCGGTACGGCGCGCGAGCGCACGCACCAGCAGGCCGCTGAAGATCAGGCTGATCGCCCAGTTGAACAACGACGCGACGATGCTGACGAGCGCGACGAACGTCACCGCGGCGCGCCCGGACGACGGCACGCGCGCGAGCGCATCGATCAGCCTCGACGCAGGCGGCGACACCGCGACGACATAACCCGAGATGGCGACGATCGCCATCTGCATCGTGAACGGGATGAGGCTCCAGAAGCCGTCGCCGAACGCCACGCCGACCCGCGTGATCGGCGCCCCGGCCGCCACTGCGCCCGCCGCCACGATCATCACCGCGAGCGCGGCGAAGATATAGGCGTCCGGAAACCACTTCTCCGACCAGCGCGCCATGCCCGCGGCCATCCGTTCCAGCACGCGTTCGCGCTCGACCGCCGGTGCGTCGCCGCGCGGCACGTCCATCAGCTCTTTCATCTCGATCTCCTTGCCCGTCACGGGTTCAGTGCGTTTTTTCAACGATTTGAATGGCCGCGGCCAGATCCTCCAGCGCGGTGCCGACGGCCTTGAACACGGTGCACTGAAGGTCGTTCGTGCGGCCCTGCGCTTCGCCGCGGCACAGCGCCGTCAGCGTCCGGCTCAGGCGGTCGGGCGCAATGACGTTGCGCGCCAGCGGGCCCAGCAGGTCGCCGGATTTTTGCGCGGCCTCGTCCGTATCGACATAAATCTCCGCCTGCCGGAAGCAGTCGTCGTCCGCTTCGCGCATGCGCGGCGTAAAACTGCCGATCAGGTCCAGATGCGAGCCTGGGGCGAGCCACCGGCCGCGGACGATCGGCTCCGTCGCGAGCGTCGCGCAGGTGACGACGTCCGCGCGCCGGACGCTGTCCTCGAGATGCGTGACGGGCGCGGCATCGAAACCGTCGCGCGTCAGCCGGTCGACCAGTCGCGCCACCGCTTCGGGATCCTTGTCCCAGACCTCGACGTGCGAGATCGGCAACTGGCTGCGATACGCAAGCGGCACCAGGCTGCCGAGCAGCACGAGGCGCGATGCATCGGGGCGGGCCAGATAGGTAGCGGCCAGCGCCGATGCCGCCGCGGTGCGGCGCGACGTGATTTCGTTGCCGTCCAGTTGCGCGAGCGGGTTGCCCGTCCGCCCGTCGTAAAGCACGTAGGTCGAGTGCAAACCGGGCATGCCGTGTTCCGCATTGCCGGGGAAGATGTTGACCGTCTTGATGCCCAGATAGCCGTGGTCTTCCCACGCGGGCATGATGAGCACCGTGCCTTCGTCCGCGCTGCCGGCATTGAGGACGTGCGAATGCCGCAGCGGCACGTGGCAGCCGTCGACGAACGCTTGCCTCAGGCGTGCGACCAGAGATTCGAAATCCAGCGCGTCGCGTGTCGCGACGGCATCGAAATGTTTCATGGTGAACCTTTCGTTGACGGGGTTATGCGTCGATGCTGACGTCGGTGGCCGGAATGGCCTGGCAGGCGAGGCACATGTCGGCTTCGTCAGGCCCGTGTCCGCTCGGATGCGTGACCTCGCCCGCCACGACCTTGACCGCGCAGCTCTCGCACTGTCCGACCCGGCAGCCGCTCGGCAACACGATGCCGAGACTTTCCGCGAACGACAGCAGGCTGCCGTCGCCGGGCGTCCAGGTGGCCGTGCGGCGCGACCGTGTGAACCGCACCGCGTATCGCTTCGACGGGTCGAGCGTCGGCCGGGCCGGCGATCTGAACGCTTCCTTGAAGATGTCGAAAGGCGGCACGCCGCGCGCGATCAGTCCCGCCGTGATCGCTTCCATCATCGGCTCGGGGCCGCACAGATAAAACCGCGCGCGCCGCCGGATCAGGTCGTCGGCGACCACGTCGGCCGACAGGTAGCCGTGCAGCTGATAGTCCCGTCCCGGCGTCTCGCCGTGCGGCTGGTTGTAGCAGTTGACGACCTCGAGCGTCGGCAGGCGCTGCTTCAGGGTCTCGATGCGGTCCCGGAACGCGTGCGTGCTGCTGTTCAGGTTTGCATGGAAGAGCAGCGATTCCGGCGCCCGGTCCGCCTGATCGCGGATCGATTCCAGGTACGAGATGAACGGCGTGATGCCGATGCCGCCCGCGAACATCACGACGGGCTGGCGCGACGCCGGCGGCACGACGAACGTCCCGCCGGGCGCGCCGAGCAACACGGGATCGCCGACCCCGAGCGTGCCGTGAATGTAGGACGACATCACGCCTTCGAACGCCGTGCCGTCGCGGGTGCGGCCTTTCTGGTGACGCACCGAGATCGTGTAACTGCGGCGCGCGTCTTCGCGGGCGGCGCCCGTCAGCGAATAGGCACGCGTCGTCCCGCCGTCGCCGAGCGACGGGATGTGCAGCGTCACGTGCTGACCGGGCAAGTAGTCCGGCAGCGCGCCGCCGTCCGCGGCGCGAAACGTGACGGTGCGTACGCCGCTCGCTTCCTCTCGGATGGCTGACACGACGAAATCCCGCAGGCCTTTCCACGCTCGGCGCGCCGGATCGACCGACGGGTCGCGCCGGATGCGGCAGCGCACGGAACGCAACGGCGACGAGCCGCTGACCGGATCGAGTTGCGCCGCCGACACGAGCGAGTTGAAATTGCTGTTGTCGCGGCCGCCCGCGGGGAACGCATCGAGGCCGACCTCGTCGCATGCCTGCCACCAGCCGTATTCGGCCACGATCACGTTGCGCGCCAGTTCCGGTACGACGCGCGCCTTGAAGCGCGCCGTGCCGTTCGTGGTTTCGATCACGCACCAGTCGCCGTCGACGATGTCGTGCTCCGCCGCCAGTGCGTCGTTGAGTTCCGCCACGGGGTACGGCGCGCGCCGCCGCAGGCTCGGCAGCCCGCGATGCTGGCTGTGGCAGTAGTAGCCGTTCTTCATCGAGGTCAACGTGCAGGGAAAGCGACGGCGGTTGTCCGCGCGCGCATCGTCGCCATGCCGCGGCGGCACGTACTGCGGGACGGGCGGGTAGCCGTGACGATGCAATTTCTCGGAATACAGCTCGACGCGCCGCGTCTCCGTGTCGAAACCGCGCACGCCGTCGGGTGTCGCCGCCGCGTATTGCCGTTCGCGTTGCGGCAGCGGCCGGTAGATGCCTTCCGGATGGGCGCGCAGCGACGCGACGTCCAGCCCGAGCGGCGCGAGCACGTGATTCCAGCCGGCTTCGATGCTGCCGCCGAAGAACGCGTCCTGCATGCCGAGCCGCACGGCCAGGTCGAAGACGATGTCGTAGTCGGCGCGGCTCTCGCCGCGCGGCGGCACCATGCGTTGCCTGAGCTGCACCAGTTCGACCGCGCGCGCGTCGATCTCGAAACCGAGCCGCAGCCCTTCGCGCTCCCACGGCGTGTTCACCGGAAGCAGGATGTCCGCATAGCGTGACGACGGTGTCTCGAAGAGATCGCAGTGAACATGGAAATCGAGCGCGCGGAGCGCATCGTGCGCGAGGCCGCCATCCGCCTGCGACATCACCATGTTCGTGCCGAACGCGAACAGCGCGCGTACGCGGTAGGGTTCGCCGTCGAGGATCGCGCGGTAGACGTCGCGCGCCGTGACCCAGCCTTGCGCCGGCGGGCCGAGCGGCCGCTCCGCGAGGCCGAGCGCTTTCGCGCGTTGCCGCGGGTCGAGCATCGCGTAGCGGCTGACCGCGTTGGCCGGCTGCTTCGTCCATTCCCGGTTCGAGCCGCGCGTGTCGAACGCACCCGTCAACGCATACAACGTCGCGATGGCGCGCTCGGTCTGCGTCGCATTGGTGTGCATGCCGACGCCCGACCAGGCGTGATAGGCAATGGCCTGATGCGGCCGCAGCAGCTGCGCGGCCTTCACGATGTCGGCCGCGTCGACGCCGGTGATCGCGGCCGCATGTTCCGGCGTATAGGCGTCGAGCGCCTTCGAATAGGGGTCGAAGGCCGGCGTGCAGTCCACGTCCACGCAACGGCCCGCCGCATCCCGGATCGTCACGCGGCGCACGCCGGTCATCAACAGGTCGGCAGGCCGCGTCGCGGTTTCCTCGCCGGCGAGTTCCAGCCGGTCGAGCGTCTTGTTCCAGCGCACATGACGGTTGTCGGGCGCATTGCAGTCGAGATCCCGCTCGCGCAGAAACCGCCCGGTGTCGGTCCGCACGAGCAACGGACCGTTGGTCCATTCCCGCACGAAGGCGTCGTCGATGTTGCCGGTCGCGATCATCTGCCGCGCGATCGCCATCGCGAGCGCGCCGTCGGTCCCGGGAGCGACGCGCAGCCACAGGTCGGCTTCCCGTGCGAGCGCGGTCGGCCGTGGATCGACGACGATCAGCCGGGCTCCGTTGCGGCGGCCTTCCGCGATCGCGTCGGCCTGCGCGAGCCAGGTGTTGGCGGGGTTGTTGCCCCACAGCACGATGAGCTCGGCATGCCGGTAATCCGCGACGGGAATGCCGCAGCCGAACGTGAACGCATGCGCGCTGTCCTTGTGCCAGTTGCAGATCTCGGTCGCATAGCAAATATTCGGGCTCCCGAACAACCAGACGAATCGCTCGACCCAGTCGATGCTGTCGCTCATCGGCGTGCCGCTGGGCGTGGTCACGCCGAAGGCGACCGACTCGGCGCCGTTTTCCCGCTTGAAATACGCGAGACGCTCCGCGATCTCGGACAGCGCTTCGTTCCAACCGATGCGTTGCCAGCCGGGATCGGCGGCATCCTTCGGACGCGTGCGCCGCATCGGGTACAGCACGCGGTTCGGGTGATGCAGGAGTTCCGGCGCCGCTTTTCCCTTCATGCACATCGCGTGGCCGGTCGGGTGCGTATCGTCGGGCCGGACCTTGATCATCATGTCGCCGCGCACGACGTTGATCGTGCCGCAGCGCGACCGGCACAACGTGCAATAGCCCTTCTTTTCCTGCGTTTCCATCGGTTTGCATCGTCCGCTTCATGTTTGCGACTATGCTAGGAAGCGGCGGCAGCGATGACAAATTCATCCTTTCGATGGTCCGGTATATATTGAATCAATATCGCGCCCATCGATCTGCCGTACTGTTCGGGCCTTTCGGGCCGTGCCGATCCGGCGCTGCCCGGCCTTCTCGGATCCTTTCCCGTGAACACGCACATCACCCTGCGCCAGATCGAATACTTCGTGTCCGTTGCCGATACGGGGCAAATTTCGAAGTCGGCCAATCTCTGTTCGGTGTCTCAATCGTCGATGACGATCGCGTTGAAGAACCTCGAGGAGGCGGTCGGCGTCACGCTGCTGCTGCGTCATCCGAAAGGCGTGCGCCTGACACCGGCCGGCGAGCGGTTCCTGCGTCACGTGCAGCACGCGACGACGTCGATCGATCGCGCCGTCACGGCCGCGCAGGAGGACCCGGAGCAGGTCTCCGGGCATGTCCGGATCGGGATGACCGAAACCATCTCGACCTATCTGATGCCGTCGCTGATGTCCGCCATTTCCCGGCGCTTCGGCGACCTGAGCGTGAGCATCGTCGAAAGCGAACGCGAAACGATCGAGACGATGCTCGTCGACGACCGCCTCGATATCGCGCTGCTGCTGGTGTCGAATACCGCGGAAGTCGGCGACCTGAAATACGAGACGATGCTGCGCTCGCCGCGCCGGCTGTGGACCCACCCCGGTCATCCGCTGCAGGACGCCCGTCGCGTCACCCTCGAGGACGTCGCGCGCGAGAACTATCTGCTGCTGGACATGGACGAGCACCTGCGAACGGTCGGCAAGTACTGGGGCAGCTACGGCATCGCGCCGAACGTCTGGATGCAGAGCAAGTCGATCGAAGCGGTGAGAAGCCTCGTCGCGCTCGGGCACGGGGTGACGATACTCTCGGATCTCGTTTATCGGCCGTGGTCGCTGGAAGGCAACCGGATCAGCCGCCGGAACCTGAGCGTGACCGTGCCGACGATGGACGTCGGCGCGGTGTGGCGGCGGGGCGGCGCGACGTCCACACCGTGCCGCGCGCTGCTCGAGCTGTTCCGGTCGTGGAGAAAGACGGCCGGATAGCGCGTCCGGCCGCCGTGCCGAAGCGCGGGATTCGGCGGCCGTGAGCCGCACGCCTGGACGTCATTCTCGAGCGCGCCTGCTTGCGTTCCCGTCGGGCCCGCCCGGCCCGCATGCCCCCGTCGCGCGATGCATACCAGTCGCTCAAATTGGTTCTATCCTGGTCTGCTTCCGCAGCCCGAAAACGCGGTAAATCCACTCCTCGAACTGTCCCCTTGCATACCACCTCGGGTAAATCCCTATCCCGCACTGCTTTGTAAACAAAGGCCTTGCCGGCACTAAAACGCTTGCCGGGCAAGGCTTCCGGCGATTTCCGCGATGCTAATACCAGTTCGTTGACTGGTATTATGGTGGTTATATAATGCGTTCACTTTCGACGGTCCGAGATCGTCGTCCGACACCCGGAGGCACATGGAAACCGGCTGGTCCGAACTGGCGCCCGATCCCCTCGACGACACGCCGCTCTATCTGCAGCTCGCCCGCAACCTGGCGAGCGCGATCCACGGCGGCGCGTGGCGGGCCGGCGAGGCGCTGCCGTCGGAGCGGTTGCTGTCGGTGTCGGTCGGCGTATCGCGCATCACGGCGCGTCGCGCATTGGCGCTGCTGGTCGAGCAGGGGCTGATCAAGCGGGCGCGCGGGGCGGGCAGTTTCATCACGCCGCGCGTGGCCGATCCGCTGTCGCGTCTGGTCGGCTTCACCGCGAAGATGCAGCAGCGCGGCTTCGTGCCCGATTCGGTGTGGCTGTCGCGCCGGCTGCGCGCCGCGAGCCGCGACGAGATCACGCATCTCGGCCTCGCGCCGGGTGCGACGGTGGCGCGGCTCGAACGGCTGCGCCGCGCGGACGGCATCGTGATGGCCGTCGAGCACTCGACGCTGCCGGCCGCGGTGGTGCCCGATCCGCAGGCGCTCGGCGCGTCGCTGTACGAATACCTCGAAGCGCGCGGCATGATCGTCGTGCGCGCGCTGCAGCACTTTCGCGCGGTGAACGCGACGCGCGAGATCGCGAAATGGATGGCGATAAAGCCCGGCGCGGCGCTCCTCGTGATCACGCGCATCGGCTACGGTGCCGACCAGCGCGCGATCGAAGTGACCGAAACGTATTGCCGCGACGACTATTACGACTTCGTCGCCGAACTGAAACGCTGACGCGCGAGACTGCGCGCGCATCGCGCGCGATCGCGATGGAACGCAATCGCGCGCGATGAATCGCAACGAATTGGCAAATCGCGACGCGGATGCCCGCGTCACCAGATCATCAAGAGAAACGTCATGCTGACTGGCAACATCCTCACCCCCGACGGCTGGATTCACGGTTCGCTCGATAGCGAGAACGGCCGCATCACCACGCTCGACGGCGCGCCCGTCGATCCCGCGACGAACGACGCGCCGTACATCCTGCCCGGCTTCATCGACCTGCACGTGCACGGCGGCGGCGGCGCCGACGTGATGGAAGGCGGCGACGCGATCGAGACGATCGCGCGCACGCACGCGCAATTCGGCACGACGAGCCTGCTCGCGACGACGATGACCGCGCCGCGCGACGAACTGATGCAGGTCGTCGCGAACCTCGGCACCGTCGCGCGTACCCGCACGCCGGGCGGCGCGCGCGTGCTCGGCGTGCACCTCGAAGGGCCGTACATCAACCCCGGCAAGCTCGGCGCGCAGCCCGACGCGGCCGTGTCGGCGGTGCTCGACGAAGTGCTGAAGTACCTGTCGATCGCGCCGATCCGCGTGGTCACGCTGGCACCGGAAATCGCGGGCCACATCGAGATCATCGGCGAGATGGCCGCACGCGGCGTGCGCGTGCAGCTCGGCCACTCGCTCGCGACCTACGACGACGCGGTCGCCGCGCTCAAGCACGGCGCGTGCGGTTTCACGCACCTGTTCAACGCGATGTCGCCGCTGCACCACCGCAACCCGGGCCTCGTGGGCGCGGCGCTTGCGCACGCCGAATACGCGGAAATCATCCCCGACCTGCTGCACGTTCACCCGGGCGCGATTCGGGCCGCGCTGCGCGCGATTCCGCGCCTGTACGTCGTGACCGACAGCACGTCGGCCACCGGCATGCCCGACGGCGAATACCGGCTCGGCAGCCAGCACGTGACGAAGTGCCTCGGCGGCGTGCGGCTCGCCGACGGCACGCTCGCCGGCAGCACGCTGACGATGGACCAGGCGCTGCGCAACCTCGTGTCGCTCGGCCTGCCGATCGCCGACGTGTCGAACCGGATGTCGCGCTACGCGGCCGATTACCTCGGTGTCGCCGATCGCGGCCGCCTCGAGCGCGGCGCATGGGCCGATCTCGCGGTGTTCGACCGCGACCTGAACCTCACCGCGACCTACGTCGAAGGAGAATCGATTGTCGAATATGCTTAAGGAAGCGCGCGAGTCCGCCCAGGTCGTCGCCGCGCAGATCGCCGACACCACGCGCGTCGAAGCGCTCGCCGGCCAATTGCTCGATCACCCGCCGGCCGTCGCGCTGACGGTCGCGCGCGGCAGCTCGGATCACGCCGCGAGCTATTTCGCGAGCCTGACGATGAGCCGCCTCGGCGTGCCGGTCGCGTCGCTGCCGATGTCGGTCGCGACGCTGCAGCAGGCGCCGCTGAAGGTGCAGGACCAACTCGCGATCGCGTTCTCCCAGTCGGGCAAGAGCCCCGACCTCGTCAACACGATGGCCGCGCTGCGCGAAGCCGGCGCACGCACCGTCGCCGCCGTGAACGTGCTGCCGTCGCCGCTCGCCGACGCATGCGAGCACCAGTTGCCGTTGCTTGCCGGCCCCGAACTGTCGGTCGCCGCGACCAAGAGCTATATCGCGATGCTGTCGCTGTCCGCGCAGATCGTCGCCTACTGGCAGCGCGACGCCGCGCTGATGACCGCGCTGCGCGGGCTGCCCGACGTGCTCGCGCAGGCCGGCCGGCTCGACTGGTCGCAGGCCGTCGCCGCGCTCGCCGGTATCGAGCGGATGATCGTCATCGGCCGCGGCCTTGGCCTCGCCATCGCGCAGGAAGCCGCGTTGAAACTGAAGGAAACCTCCGGCATCCAGGCCGAGGCATTCTCGAGCGCCGAAGTCCGGCACGGCCCGATGGAGCTGATCGACCGCGATTATCCGCTGCTCGTGTTCGCCCCGCCCGGGCCCGAGCAGGCCGGCCTGCTGCAGCTCGCCGACGACATGCGCGCCCGCGGCGCCGCCGTGCTGCTCGCGGCGCCCGCCGGCACGCCCGGCGCGACGCTGCCGCTCGCGCAGTCCGCCCATTCGGCGCTCGACCCGATCGCCGCCATTCTTTCGTTCTACGTGATGGCGGCGGATCTCGCCGTCGCGCGCGGCCGCAATCCCGACACGCCGCGCCACCTGAACAAAGTCACCGAAACGCACTGATAGCCGAGACAGCCGATGAGACGCGCCGAGGAGTCCCAGTTGAAGAGCCCCACCCCCGATCAGATCGTCCTGCTTAGCCCCTTGACGGGGCCGATCGTCGCGCTGGCCGACGTGCCCGATCCGGTGTTCTCCGGCGGGATGTTCGGCGACGGCATCGGCATCGACCCGCTCGCGGGCCGGCTCGTCGCGCCGTGCGCGGGCGTCGTGTCGCATCTCGCGCGCACGGGCCACGCGGTGACGATCACGACGCCGCAAGGCGCCGAAGTGCTGCTGCACATCGGCATCGACACCGTCGAGCTGAACGGGCAGGGCTTCATCGCGCACGTCGAGGCCGGCGCGCGCGTCGAAGCGGGCACGCTGCTGATCGAATTCGACCAGGATGCGGTGGCGCGCAGCGCGCATTCGCTCGTGTCGGTGATCGCGATCGCGAACTCCGACGCGTTCGAGGTCGTCGAGCGCGCGAGCGGCTTCGCGACGGCCGGCGAGACGCCGCTGCTCACGTTGCGCGGCAAGGGCGACGCGGCCGTGCAGGCCGCGCAGACCGGTGCGGCGGCGCAGAACGAAGTGCGCCGCGAGATCGTGCTGGCGCAGCCGGGCGGCCTGCATGCGCGGCCGGCCGCGCGGGCGCGCGAAGCCGTGCGCGGGTTCGACGCGACCGTCGACGTGCTGTTCGACGGCCGCAAGGCATCGATCGCGAGCGTCGTCGGCCTGCTCGGCCTC
>NZ_JAAGPK010000212.1:0-11741 GCF_017104685.1 Burkholderia sp. Tr-20355
GCCGGTTCAGTTCGGGCACGAGTTCGGTCCAGTCGGCGGGCAGCGCGTCCCGCCGCGCCGGCTGCTGCGTGCGTCCCGGCGCACCGCCGGCGACGTTGACGAGCACGACCGGCAGGCCGCGGCTGCGTAATGCGTCGAGCAGCGTGCGCGCGTGTGCGATCACCGGGGCGACCGGGTGCGCCTGCAGGCGGTGACGGCCGAGCGCGCGGGCAAGGAAGCCGGCCTGTTCTTCCCGAGCGGCACGCAGAGCAACCTGGCCGCGCTGATGTCGCATTGCGAGCGGGGCGACGAGTACATCGTCGGCCAGCTCGCGCACACCTACAAGTACGAAGGCGGCGGCGCGGCCGTGCTCGGCAGCATCCAGCCGCAGCCGATCGAGAATGCGCCGGACGGCACGCTGCCGCTCGCGAAGATCGCCGCGGCGATCAAGCCGCTCGACAATCACTTTGCCCGCACGCGCCTGCTCGCGCTCGAGAACACGATCGGCGGCCAGGTGTTGCCGGACGGTTATGTGCAGGAAGCCGTCGCGTTCGCGCGCAGCCGCGGGCTGTCCGCGCACCTCGACGGCGCGCGCGTGTGCAACGCGGCCGTCGCGTCGGGGCGCCCGATCGCCGAGCTGTGCGCGCCGTTCGACACCGTGTCGATCTGCTTCTCGAAAGGGCTCGGCGCGCCGGTCGGCTCGGTGCTGGTCGGCAGCCGTGCGCTGATCGAACGTGCGCAGCGCTGGCGCAAGGTGCTGGGCGGCGGGATGCGGCAGTCGGGCATTCTCGCGGCGGCGTGCCTGTATGCGCTCGACCACAACGTCGAGCGGCTCGCGGACGATCACGCGAATGCCGCGCATCTCGCGGCAGGCCTCGCGCGCATCGACGCGGTGAAGGTGCTGTCGCATGCGACGAACATGGTGTTCGCGCAATTTCCCGAAGCCGATTGCGCGCCGCTCGAGGCGTGGCTCAAGGCGCGCGGGATTCTCACGCAGATGTTGTATGCGTCGCGCTTCGTCACGCACTGCGACGTGTCGCGCGCGGATATCGATACCTTCCTCGGCGCGGTCGGCGAATACTTCGCGCAGCGGCGCGCGTAACGGCCGCGAGCCGGCTGCGTCGCCAGCGCGCCGCCTCAGGTCATGTCGGCAGCGGCGCGAGCAATCGGCGCGCCGCTTCGACGACGCGCGCCGACAGCGACGCCATCGTCGGCGACTGCACGGTCCACGCGTGCCAGTACAGCGTGACATCGGTCGGATGCGCGGGCGCGAGATCGACGAGCCCTTGCGCATCGAGCGGCGTCGCGCCGATCAGCGGCTCCGGCACCATCGCGTAGCCGAGCCCGTGCCGCACCGCCGCGAAGTGCGAGTGGGTGCCGGGCACGTAGTGGCACGGGTACGCGCCGTCCGGCAGCCCGAACTTTTCCTTCAGGAACGACGACTGCAGCGTGTCGCGCCGTGAATACGCGACGACGGGCGCCTTGCGCGCGCTCGTGCGGTTCAGCCCGCGCGGGAACCAGCGCACCGCGAACGCGGCGGCCGCGAGCAGCCGGTAGCGCATCGTGCCGAGCGGCGTCGCGATGCAGCCGCGCATCGGCTTCGGTTCGGTCGTCACGCAGCCGACCGCCATCCCGCTTTCGAGCAGCGCGAACGTATGGTCCTGATCCTCGACGATCAGCTCGAACAGGATGCGCTCGCCCGCGAGCACGGATGTCAGCGCGGGCAGGAACCACGTGCCGAGGCTGTCGGAATTCAGCGCGATCGTCACCGAGATCGGCGATTCGCGCTCGGTCGCGAGCGTGCTTTGCAGGTCGGCCTGCAGCAGCGCGACGCGGCGCAGATGCTGCAGCACGCGCTGGCCGGCCACCGTCGGTCGGCACGGCCGCGTGCGCAGCACGAGCGGCGTGCCGAGGCTGGCTTCCAGCGCGCGGACCCGCTGCGTGACGGCGGACGCGGTCACGTGCAGGCGCACGGCCGCCTGCTCGAAGCTGCCGGTGTCGGCGACGGCCAGCAGCGCGGCGGCCTGCTTCGGATCGATCGTCATCGACATGTCGGTGGCATTCCTGTGAACTGTGACGAAAACAGGCCGTAGTGTAAGGCAGTGCGCGCAACCATCCGGGCGTGGCGAATCGTCCCGGCGTGTGCGATTCGTCTTCGGAATCGGTCGCCGCGCACCGTACCCCGGCGGCGCATGCATTTTGATCTACGCTGTAGGGAGGGCGAAACGCAACGCGCGCGATGCCGCTCGCGCGACGGCGATGTCATCATGCCGACGCCGGTGCCGGACGACGATGTGCGGCACGCAGGCCCGCCCCCACCTCACCGAAGCACCGGCGACGGAGAACCCGAGCGATGATCTTCCGGCAACTTTTCGATCCGCAATCGTCGACTTACACGTATCTGCTCGCCGACCGCGCGTCGCGCGAAGCGCTGCTGATCGACCCGGTGTTCGAGCAGGTGCGCCGCGACGCGGCGCTGCTCGACGAACTCGGGCTGCGGCTCGTCGCGACCGTCGACACGCACGTGCATGCCGATCACGTGACCGGCGCGTGGCTGCTGAAACAGCGCACGGGCAGTGCGATCGCGATCTCGGCCGCGAGCGGCGCGCAGGGCGCCGACCGCTACCTGAACGACGGCGACCGCTGTGCGTTCGGCGCGCGTTACCTGACCGTGCGCGCGACGCCCGGCCACACGAGCGGCTGCATCAGCCTCGTGCTCGACGACGAATCGATGGCGTTCACCGGCGATTGCCTGCTGATCCGCGGCACCGGCCGCACCGACTTCCAGCAGGGCGACCCGCGCGCGCTGTATCGCGCGGTGCACGGTCGGCTCTTCACGCTGCCGGCCGCCTGCCTGCTCTATCCGGCGCACGACTATCGCGGGCTCACCGTGACGAGCGTCGGCGAGGAGCGGCGTTTCAATCCGCGCCTCGGCGGCGACCTCAGCGAGGACGATTTCGCGGGCTACATGCGCAACCTTGGGCTCGCGCACCCGCGCCAGATCGACGTCGCGGTGCCGGCGAACCTCCAATGCGGGGTCGCCGCGAACGCGCCCGATGCCCAGGCGGCGCCCGATTGGGCGCCCCTCGTCTATACGTTCGCCGGGTTCTGGGAAATCGATCCGCAGTGGCTCGAGGATCATCTGTCGGCCGTGCAGGTCGTCGACGTGCGCGAGCCGGACGAATTCACGGGCCCGCTCGGGCACCTGCCCGGCGCGACGCCGATTCCGCTCGGCGAGCTGGCCGCACGCGCCGGCGAGATCGCGCGCGACCGGCCGGTCGTGACCGTGTGCCGGGCCGGCGGGCGCTCCGCGCAGGCCACCGTGATCCTGCTGAAGGCCGGCTTCGACGCGGTCGCGAATCTCGGTGGCGGGATGCTGCGCTGGCGCGCCGAGGGGCGCGTCGTGATGGACGGCCGGTCGTAGCGATCCGAAGGCGAAAAAAATGCCGGACCGATGTCGAAACGGCCCGGCGCCGTTCGTCGTCCAGGTATCCGACCACGTGGCGCCGCACGACGCGGCGCCCACCACCCAGAGAGGCCGCGCGATGATGCCGACGCTTTACGCCCATCCCTTTTCGTCCTACTGCCAGAAGGTGCTGACCGCGCTGTACGAGAACGGCACGCCGTTCGAGTATCGCCTGCTCGCGCACGACGATCCGAAGCCGATGCAGGAACTGACCGCGCTGTGGCCGCTGAAGCGCTTTCCGGTGCTGGTCGAGGCGGGCCGCACGGTGATCGAGGCGTCGATCATCATCGAGTATCTCGGCCTGAACCATCCGGGCCCCGTGCGCCTCTTGCCCGACGATCCGCACGCCGCGCTCGAGGTGCGGATGATGGATCGCTTCTTCGACAACTACGTGTCGACGCCGCAGCAGAAGGTCGTGCACGACGCGTTGCGCCGGGAAGGCGAACGCGATGCACGCGGCGTCGCCGATGCGCGCGCGATGCTCGATACGTCGTATGCGTGGCTGGACCAGAAGATGGCCGATCGCGAGTGGGCGGCCGGCGATCATTTCAGCCTCGCCGATTGCGGCGCGGCGCCGTTCCTGTTCTACGCGGACTGGACGCACCGGATCGATCCGCGGTTCGCGAACGTGATCGCGTACCGCAAGCGTCTGCTCGCGCGGCCGTCGTTTGCGCGGGCGGTCGACGAGGCGCGGCCGTTTCGCGCGTTCTTCCCGCTCGGCGCGCCCGATCGCGACTGACGTGCGCGGCCGGCGCGCGGCGCGCCGCTGCCGCGCAGGGCCGGCAGCGCATGCCGGGGCGACGGAACGACAGCAGCAGGGGCAGCATCGCGGCACCGGCCCGTCACATCGTCTGCGTGACCGACTGCGCGAGCGTCAGCAGTTCGTCGAACTGCGTGATCAATTCGAAGCACAGCAGGAACGCGAGCGTATAGGCCGGCGCGGGGAAGCGCCGGATCGTCTCCAGCACCTGCGGCGCGAAGCGCGACCGGATCGCGTCGCGCGTCAGCAGCCACGCGATCGCGATGCCGATCGCGGCGCCCGCGATCAGGTCGGTCGGGTAGTGGAAGCCGAGATACGCGCGCGGCAGGCAGATGAAGACGACCGAATACAGCAGCGCGACGATGCCGATGCGGCGCGCGATGATGAAGATACCGGTCGCGATCGCCATCCACAGCATCGCGTGATCGCTCGGAAACGAACTCCATGCCTGCAGCGTCGCCGCGCGCAGTCCGGCCGACGGGAAGTGCAGGTGGAGATCGGGGTTGTAGATCGGCCGCACGCGGAACGGCAGCACCTGGGCGAGCACCCGGCCGATCGCGAGCGCGACGAGCCCGCTCGCGATCGTCGCGACGACCAGCTCGCGTTGCCGGTCGCGGTTCGGGCCTGGCTGGAACCACAGCCAGCACAGCACGGGAATGAGCACGAAGCCCTTGAACGTGTACAGGCCGGCAATCACGCGAATCGCGTGATTCATCAGCGGGCCGAACGTCACGTGGGTGAGGAAGATCTGGATCGAGGTGTCGAAATCGTTCATGTTCCGGGCGACCCGGGCGGACGCGCAGCGCATGACAGGCGGCCGGCAGGATCGGAAAGCGCGCTCGCACCGGAGCGCAACGGGGGCCAGTATGTCAGCCGTTATTTCGAAGAAAATGCGAAAAAATACCGGGAATCCCCTGATAAAACGGGGTTGTGCGATGGGGTCGGATGGCAACGCGCCGCGCGGTGCGGCAGGGGCGAATCGTCCGACGTTTGCGTGCAAGCGTGCACCGCTGTTGCAAAAATTAATCGGTTGAACTGGCTAATTCGTCAGGCGGATGCGGATCTTGCACCGAATGAACGAATGCGCGCGTCGGTGCGTCCGAATCTGCCGGGCCGCGCAGCATCATGCATGCGCCGATCGAAAATAAAAGAAAAGGCGGGCAAGCCCGTGGGCCTGCCCGCCTCGTCCTCGCGACGGCGGATGTCAGTTGCGCCAGATCCGCACCGCGAGCGCGGCCAGCGACGTCGCGACGGCCAGCGCGGTCACGGCATTCCAGCCCAGTTGCGCGAGCAACAAACTGCCGATCGCGGCGCCGGCCGCCATCCCGATGAACATCCCGACGAACAGCACCGCGTTGAGGCGGCTGCGCGACGCGGGATCGATCCGGTAGACGATGGCCTGGTGCGCGATCAGCGTCGCCTGCACGCCGAGATCGAAGCCGATCGTCGCGAGCGCGAGCAGGACGAGCTGCGCATGCGGCGACATCAGCGGCGCGGCGGCCATCGATGCGAACGACAGCGTCGCGATGCCGATACCGATGCGCGTGACGCGCTCGGGGCCGTGGTGGTCGGCCAAGCGTCCGGCGATCGGCGCGGCCAGCGCGCCGGCGGCGCCCGCGAGGCCGAATGCGCCGGCAGCCGCGCTGCCGAGATGGAACGGCGCGCCGTGCAGCATCACCGCGAGCGTCGACCAGAATGCGCTGAAGCCGATGGCAAGCAGTCCCTGCGCGAGCGCGGCGCGACGCAGAGCCGGATGATCGCGCCATAGCGCGCCGAGCGAGGCGATCAGCGCGCGGTACGGCAGCCGCGTGGTCGGCTCGAAGCGCGGCAGCCCGCGCGCGGCCACCCAGCCGATCACCGCGACGCTGACGGCCGCGAGCGCGAACATCGCGCGCCAGCCGGCCGTTTCGGCGATGAAGCCGGCCACGACGCGCGACAGCAGGATGCCGAGCAGCAGCCCCGTCATCACCGTGCCGACGATGCGGCCGCGATGCGTGTCGTGCGCGAGCGTCGCGGCGGCCGGCACGACGTCCTGCGCCATCGTCGCGGCGAGGCCGATCGCGAAACTCGCCGCGAGCAGCAGCCCGAGCGACGGCGCGATCGCGGCGAGCAGCAGCGCGACGACCAGCGCGGCAGCCTTGGTCACGATCACGCGGCGCCGGTCGAAGCGGTCGCCGAGCGGCGCGAGCAGCAGGATGCCGAGCGCATAGCCGAGTTGCGTGAGCGTCGGCACGAAGCCGATCGCGCGCGCCGATGCGCCGAGATCGGGCCCGAGCGCGCCGAGCATCGGCTGCGCGTAGTAGAGCGGGGCGACGGCGAGGCCGGCGGCGGCCGCGAGCAGCAGCACGAGTCGGCGATCGGGCATCGAATGGGCGGCCGGATGGGCCGGGGCGTGCGCCACACGGGGCGCGGCGTCGAGACGGGTCGGGGTGGACATGGTGTGCATCCTTGGTTGGATAATCGGGATGGACGCGAGTGTGGCGGTACGCGGCCGGCCACGGTAGTGCCGCCTCGCGCAGATTTGTTATACGCTGCACGAATGACCGAAAAATCTTCTGCTTCTCCCGCCGCTGGCGGGTCTCAGCGCGTTCAGGCCGTGCCGGTGGACGGCGCCGGCTATCGTTTCGAGCTGATGGAAACGTTCGTGCGCATAGTCGAGGCCGGCAGCCTGTCGGCGGCCGCTGCGCAACTGCATACGACGCAGCCGACCATCAGCCGGCGGCTGCAGGCGCTCGAACGGTCGCTCGGCATGCGGCTGCTGCAACGGACGACGCATACGATGCGGCTGACCGTCGACGGCGAGCGTTGCCTCAAGCGGGCGAAGGAACTGCTGGCGAACTGGGCGGCGTTCGAGGCCGATTTGCGCGGCGCGCAGGAGGAGCCCGACGGGCTGCTGCGCGTCGCGGTGCCGCACGCGTTCGGGCAGGAACGTTTCGTCGCGCCGCTCGCGCAGTTCCTGCGCGACTACCCGCGCGTGTCGGTCGAGTGGCTGCTGCAGGACGAGGTGCGCGATTTCGTCGGCAGCGGCATCGATTGCGCGATCCAGGTCGGCGAGCCGACCGATCCCGGCGTGGTCGCGATCCGGCTGACGAAGGTGCCGCGCTTCGTGGTCGCCGCGCCGTCGGTGCTGAACGGCGCCGATGTACCGGGCGACCCCGACGCGCTGGCCGGGCTGCCGTGGCTCGCGTTGCGCACCTACTACCGCAACGAACTCGCGCTGACGCACGCGGTCACCGGCGACACGCGACGCATCGCGATCCGGCCGCGCATCACGACCGCGAACCTGTATGCGCTGCGTAGCGCGGCGCTGCTGGGCGTCGGAGCGTGTGTCGGCTCGTCATGGATGCTGGCCGGCCATCTCGCGCGCGGCGAGCTCGTGCATCTCGCGCCCGAGTGGCAGGCCGCGCCGCTGCCCGTCTATCTGACCTATCCGCACGCGCAGTTCTATCCGTCGCGGCTCGTGCGGTTCGTCGCGATGATGCGCGAGGCCGTGCCGACGCTCGTCGAAGGGCGCGAGGCATGATCGCGCAGGCGCGCGACGGCGGCCGTGCCGTCAGCCGCGCCGGATGCCTTCCGGCAGCGCGCTGATGCGGCGCACCTCGGGCGAGTCGAGCCACGCGCGCGACGTCGCGCAGTCGACGAACATGTCGGTCGCGTCCTCGCCCCAGAACAGGTCGCCGTCGAGCGCGAAGGTCGGCACGCCGAATACGCCGTCGGCGATCGCCCGATCGGTGTTCGCGCGCAGCGCGTCCTTGACCGGCTGTGCCTCGACGGCCGTCACGCCTTCCGGGAAGCCGACGGCTTCGCATAGCGCCGCGAAGCCGTCGGGCGTCGATACGTCGTGGCCGTCGCGCCAGATGTGCCGGAAGATGCGCCGGATCGCGTCGCGCGAACTGCCCATCGCGATCGCGAGGCGCAGCGGCCTGATCGGGTTGAACGGGTGCGCGGGCGGCATCCGGAACGCGATGCCGAGCTTGTCCGCGCGATATTGCGCGTGACGATAGGTGAAGACGCGTTTGGCCGCGATCTCGGCCGGCGCTTTCTGGCCCCAGTGCGTGAGCAGCGCGCCGAGCACGATCGGGCGCGGCTCGAACGCGGCGGCCGGCGGCAACCGGTCGAACTGTTCCTGCTGCAGATAGGCGAACGGCGAAACGAAATCGAAATACCAGGCGGCGGGGCGTGCGGCGCTCATCGCGATTGTCTCCTCGTGCGGGTCCGGTTGGCGGTTATACGCCCGGTGTGCATGCGAGTGGCACACCGGGCGTGCATCGTCGGCCAGTGTCGCATGCGGCGGCCCGTCGTGCCGTCGCATCGCCGCTGTCGTGCGCAATCGCCTACGACCGTGCAGCGTCGTCGGCCGACGACGCGAGCCGGGCGAGGCTGTCGCGCACGGCGGCCGCGTCGTAGCGCGTGCCCGCGCCGCCGAGCGCGACGGTCGCCTTCTGCGCGAGCGGCAGCAGCATGGCGAGCGCCGCGGCCATCGCCGGCGCGGCGGCGAGCCGCGATTTCGGGCCCGACACCGTCAGCGCGCCGACGCATTCGCCGGCCGCGCCGAACACGGGCACGGATGCCGATGCCGTCTCGGGGTCGCGCTCGCCGTACGACGCGGCCCACAGCTGTTCGCGCACGTTGTCCCAGCGGGCGTCGTGGGTGTCGGTGAAGGCCAGCAGCACCTTCCCGGACGCGCCCTGGCGAACCGGAAATTCCTCGCCGACGCGAATCGACACGCGCACGGCGCGGGCCGGTTCGACGCGATAGAGCACCGAACGCATGTCGCCCTGGCGCACGTAGAACGAAGCCGTTTCGCCGAGTTCGCGGCTCAGCGCCTCGAGCAGCGGCTCGATCACCGGGCCGACGCGGAACGAACGCTGGTACAGCGCGGCGAGCCGCAGCGGCTCGTGCCCGATCGCGTACTGGCCGTCGTCGAGCTTGCGCATGAAGCCGCCGTGTTCGAGCGCCGCGAGCAGGCGCAGGATCGTGCTCTTGTACAGCCCGGTGCGGCGCGACAGCTCGGCGAGCGACAGCCGGTCGTCGGTCTGGCCGAACGCACGGAGGATCGCGAACGCGCGATCGAGCACGGCGACGCCGCTGGATGCTTCTTCGGCCGCCGGATCGGACATGTCGCCGGTGTGACCTGCTTGATGCGTGGGCACTGACTGCTTCCTTCGAATGATGGTCGGCCCACTATATCGTTCTGCCTGACAGAACTCAAGTTCCATAAAATCGCGATTTCACGGGTATACCCCGCTTACCGCTCGTTCGCTGCCCGCCTAAAGTTCTGTCAAACAGAATGATGTTCTTTCAGATAGAACGATGAGGTGTCGAATGAGCGTTTCCGAATATCCGAAGGTGCTGGTCAGCGAGGTCGGTCCGCGCGACGGGCTGCAGAGCATCAAGGCCGTGATGCCGACGGCCGGCAAGCTGCGCTGGATCACCGCGCTGGCCGCGGCCGGCCTGCGCGAGATCGAGGTGGGGTCGTTCGTGCCGGCCCGGCTGTTGCCGCAGATGGCCGACGTGCGCGAAGTCGTCGCGCATGCGCGGGCGATTCCGGGGCTGCACGTCGCCGCGCTCGCGCCGAACCTGCGCGGTGCCGAAGGGGCATTCGACGCGGGCGTGCACAAGCTGACGCTGCCGGTCTCGGTCACGGAAGCGCATTCGCTGGCGAACATTCGCAAGACGCCCGCGCAGATGATCGACGAAGTGCGCGCGATCGTCGCGCTGCGCGATGCGCGGTATCCGTCGGTGCAGATCGAGGCCGGCGTGTCGGTCGCGTTCGGCTGCACGATCGCGGGCGCCGTCAGCGACGACGAGACGATCGCGATGGCCGCCGCGATGGCCGAATGCGGTGTCGACGAAATCGGCCTGTCCGATACCAGCGGTTATGCGAATCCGGCCCAGGTGCGCCGGCTGTTCACGCGGCTGCGCCGTGAAGTCGGCGACAAGGCGGGCGGCGCGCATTTCCACAACACGCGCGGGCAGGGGCTGGCGAACGTCGTCGCGGCGCTCGACGCGGGCGTGACGACGATCGACGCGAGCCAGGGCGGCCTCGGCGGGTGCCCGTATGCGCCAGGCGCGACCGGCAACATCGTGACCGAGGATCTCGTGTTCCTGCTCGAAGCGATGGGATACGACACGGGGGTCGACGTCGACGCGCTGCTCGCCGCGCGCGCGATCCTGCATGCGGCGTTGCCCGCCGAGGCGCTGTACGGCCACGTGCCCGATGCGGGCTTGCCGAAGGGTTTCCGCTATGCGGACGGGCGTGTCCCGTCGGCCGCGCAACCGGAAGGATGCCTGGCGGGAGTCGCGCAATGAACGAACGCCAACCGGCCTCGGCGCTGCCGTACGCAGGCGTGCGCGTGATCGAGATGACGCACATGGTGATGGGCCCGACCTGCGGGATGCTGCTCGCGGATCTCGGCGCGGAAGTGATCAAGATCGAGCCGATCGCGGGCGACGGCACGCGGGCGCTGCGCGGTTCCGGCGCGGGCTTCTTCGGGATGTTCAACCGCAACAAGAAAAGTCTCGCGGTCGACGTGAAGGATCCGCGCGGGCTGGAGATCGTGCTGCGGCTCGTCGCCACGGCGGACGTGTTCAGCGAGAACTTCAAGAGCGGCACGCTGGACCGCCTCGGCCTCGGCTATCCGTCGCTGCACGCGCTGAATCCGCGCCTCGTGTACGTGTCGCACAAGGGCTTCCTGCCGGGCCCGTACGAGCATCGCACCGCGCTCGACGAGGTCGTGCAGATGATGGGCGGTCTCGCCTACATGACGGGCCCCGAAGGGCGGCCGCTGCGCGCGGGTGCGAGCGTGAACGACATCATGGGCGGCATGTTCGGCGCGATCGGCGCGATGGCCGCGCTCGCGCAGCGCGAGCGCACGGGCCGCGGCCAGCAGGTGCAGAGCGCGCTGTTCGAGAACAACGTGTTTCTGGTCGCGCAGCACATGATGCAGTTCGCGGTGACGGGGCAGGCCGCGTCGCCGATGCCGAGCCGCATTTCCGCGTGGGCCGTCTATGACGTGTTCTCCGTCAAGGACAACGAACAGATTTTTCTCGCGGTCGTGTCGGACACGCAATGGGCGCTGTTCTGCGATGCATTCGGCCTGGCCGCGCTGAAGGACGATCCGCGCCTCGCGACCAACAACCTGCGCGTCCAGGCGCGCGAATGGCTGCTGCCCGCGTTGCGTGCGCGGCTGGCGTCGTACTCGGCCGCCGAGATCGGCGCGATCTTCGAGTCGACCGGCCTGCCGTACGCGCCGATCACGAAGCCGCAGGACCTGTTCGACGATCCGCATCTGCGCGCCACGGGCGGCCTCGAAGCCGTGACGCTGCCGGCCGACGCGAGCAGCGCCGGGCGGCCGGTGGACACGCGCACCGCGCTGCTGCCGCTCACGCTCGCGGGCGAGCGCCTGCGGCTGCGCTCGGCGCCGCCCGCGATCGGCCAGGACACGCATGCGCTGCTCGGCGAGCTCGGCTACACGCCCGACGACGCGCGTGCGCTGATCGACGCCGGCGTCGTCGCGGGCCGGGGCGGCGCGG
>NZ_JAAGPK010000020.1:0-78192 GCF_017104685.1 Burkholderia sp. Tr-20355
CGCCATCGCGGCGCGCGCGCCGGCCGTCGATGCGAGCGGCCGCGCCGGCGTTCCCGACGCGGCCGCCATGCGGCGCACGCGCTGCCGTCACCGCAGGTTGGTTCTCGCGAGCTCGACGATCTCGTCGCCGCGCCCGCTGAGGATCGCGCGCAGCATGAACAGGCTGAAGCCCTTCGCATGCGCGAGCTCGATCTTCGGCGGCATCGCGAGTTCGTACTTCGACGTCACGACGTCGACGACGGCCGGTCCGTCATGCTCGAACGCCGTGCGCAACGCGTGCTCGACGTTCTCCGAGTGCTCGACCCGCACGCTGAAGATACCCGCGCCCTTCGCGATCGCCGCGAAGTCCGTCGGGCTCAGGTCGACGTTCGTATCGAGATAACCGGCCGCCTTCAGCTCCATCGACACGAAGCCGAGCAGGCTGTTGTTGTACACGACGATCTTGATCGGCAGGTTGAGCTGGCGCGCGCTCAGCAGATCGCCGAGCAGCATCGACAGCCCGCCGTCGCCGGACAGCGACACGACCTGCCGCCCCGGATGCGCGCCCTGCGCGCCGAGCGCCTGCGGCATCGCGTTCGCCATCGACCCGTGGTTGAACGAGCCGTGGAGCTGCCGCTTGCCGTTCATCGTCAGGTAGCGCGCGGCCCACAACGTCGGCGTGCCGACGTCGGCCGTGAAGATCGCGTCGTCGGCCGCGACGTCGTCGACGAGCTTCGTCAGGTACTGCGGATGGATCGCGCGGCCGGGCGGCTCGGCCACCGCGAGATCGTCGAGCCCCTTGCGCGCGGCCGCGTAGTGCTTCAGCGCGTTCTCGAGGAAACGCCGCTGCGTCTTGCGCGTCAGGCGCGGCAGCAGTGCCGCGATCGTTTCCTTCACGGTGCCGACGAGGCCGAGCGCGAGCGGCGCGCGGTGACCGAGCTGCGAGCCCTTCCAGTCGATCTGCGCGATCTTCGCATTCGCCGGATAGAACGGCCGGTACGGGAAATCCGTGCCGAGCATCAGCAGCGTGTCGCACGATTCCATCGCGTGATAACCCGAGCTGAAGCCGATCAGCCCCGTCATCCCGACGTCGAACGGGTTGTCCCATTCGACGAACTGCTTGCCGCGCAGCGCATGCACGACCGGCGCGCCGAGCGTGTCGGCCAGCGCGACCACTTCGTCGTGCGCGCCCTGCGTGCCGCTGCCGCACAGCAGCGTGACCGCGTCGGATGCGTTGAGCAGGGCCGCGAGCCGGTCGAGATCGGCATCGGCCGGCAGGATCGACGGCGGCGCCGATTCGCTCCATGCCGGCGCCTCTTCCGGGCCGTCGCCGAGCGCGATGTCGCCCGGTAGCACGATCACCGCGACGCCGCGCTCGTCGATCGCGGTACGCATCGCGCGCGCGAGCACGCGCGGGAACTGCGACGCGTTCGTCACGAGTTCGGCGAAGTGGCTGCACTCGCGGAACAGTTCCTGCGGATGGGTTTCCTGGAAGTAGCCGAGGCCGATCTCGGTCGACGGAATGTGCGCGGCAATCGCGAGCACCGGCTGGTGATTGCGGTGGCAGTCGTACAGCCCGTTGATCAGGTGCAGGTTGCCGGGGCCGCAGCTGCCGGCGCACACCGCGAGCCGGCCGGTCGACGCGGCATCGGCACCGGCCGCGAACGCGGCGCTTTCCTCGTGCCGCGTATGCATCCAGCGGATCGAGCCAATCTGGCTCAGGCTGAACGACAGGCCGTTCAAGCTGTCGCCCGTCACGCCCCAGATGCGCTCGACGCCCGCTGCCGCCAGCGTCTTCGCCAGGTATTCCGCCATCGTCTGTCTTGCCATGATGCCCTCGCTCGTTGATCGGTCGTCACACGAATGAACCGGCTCCGGCGGCTGCCTTCGCCGGCGACCAAACGAGCATACGCGATCGTGCCGCACCGCGTCGCGAAGCCCACAGGCGTCCCGGCCCGTTCCTTTCGGTCATGTCAGGCAATCGTCGCCGCTTCGTCGGCTGGCGCGCGCTCAACTCCAGTCGGACGCCGCCTCGTCCGGATCGACGAGCGTGAGCCCCGCCGCCGGCAGCGGCAGCGCGGTCTTGTAGCGCACCTGCTTCAGCGCAAAGCTCGAGCGGATGTTCGACACGCCGGGGATCGTCGTCAACCGCTCGATGATGAAGCGCTCGAGCGTGCGCATGTCGGGCATCACGACGCGCAACAGGTAATCGGCGTCGCCCGACATCAAATAGCACTCCATCACCTCGGGCCGCTGCGAGATCGCCTCCTCGAAGCGCTGCAACGCATCCTCGACCTGTTTTTCCAGGCTGACCTGGATGAACACGTTGATCCGCAGCCCGAGCGGCTCGGGATCGAGCAGCGTGACCTGCTGCCGGAACAGCCCGAGCTTCTCCAGCGCGCGCACGCGGTTGAAGCACGGCGTGGCCGACAGGTTCACCGCGCGTGCGAGTTCCGCGTTGGTGATCCGCGCGTTCTGCTGAAGCTGGTTCAGGATGCCGATGTCGATGCGGTCGAGCCGCCGCGGGTTTGCGCTCATGATCGAAATATTCCGAGAGAGTGGCGATAACCGGAATATTTACACTATCAGACCGTGAAACTCCAATGAAATCAGACGCATATTTTGCGAATCGACGGGTAGCATGATTCGACCGATTGCCACTGATTGCGCGCCGCCCGAACCGGCGTGCGGGAGACCTGCGATGACGGACCTGTCGAACGGAATTGACGCCACGCGGCGCGCGGGCCTCGCGCATGCCGATGCCGACCCCGAAGAAACCGCCGAATGGCTGGAGGCGCTCGACGCGGTCGTCGCTCACGTCGGCCAGGATCGCGCGCAGTTCCTGCTCGATCGCCTGGCCGCGCACGCGCGCACGCGCGGTCTTGCTGCATCGCGCGGCCCGGTCACGCCGTACGTGAACACGATCGCCGCGCACGAACAACCGCCGTATCCGGGCGATGCCGATCTCGAAGCGCGTCTGTCGGCCGCGCTGCGCTGGAATGCGCTCGCGATGGTCGTGCGCGCGAACCGTGCATACGGCGAGCTCGGCGGACACATCGCGAGCTATGCGTCGGCGTCCGACCTGTTCGAAGTCGGCTTCAACCATTTCTTCCGCGCGGCGACGGGCGAAGGGCATGACGACGGCGGTTCCGGCGGCGATCTCGTCTACTTCCAGCCGCATTCGTCGCCGGGCGTCTATGCACGCGCGTATCTCGAAGGCTTCCTCGACGAGGCACACCTGAAGCACTACCGCCGCGAAATCGCCGGGCCCGGCCTGTGCTCGTATCCGCATCCGTGGCTGATGCCCGACTTCTGGCAGTTCCCGACCGGCTCGATGGGCATCGGCCCGATCAACGCGATCTACCAGGCGCGCTTCATGCGCTACCTGCAGCATCGCGGCCTGGCGGACACCGCGAACCGCACCGTGTGGGGCTTCTTCGGCGACGGTGAAATGGACGAACCCGAATCGCTCGGCGCGCTGTCGCTCGCCGCCCGCGAAGGGCTCGACAACCTCGTGTTCGTGATCAATTGCAATCTGCAGCGGCTCGACGGCCCGGTGCGCGGCAACGGCCGCGTGATCGACGAACTCGAGGCGTTGTTCGCCGGCGCCGGCTGGAACGTGATCAAGGTGCTGTGGGGTTCCGACTGGGATCCGCTGTTCGCGCGCGATCACGCCGGCGCGCTCGCCCGCGCGTTCGCCGACACCGTCGACGGCCAGTTCCAGACCTTCTCCGCGAACGATGGCGCGTACAACCGTGCACGCTTCTTCAGCCGCGACCCGGCGCTCGACACGCTCGCCGCGCAATTGACCGATGTGGAAATCGACCGCCTGCGCCGCGGCGGCCACGACGCGCTCAAGCTGCACGCCGCGTATGCGCGCGCGCTCGCCCATCGCGGCCAGCCGACGGTGATCCTCGCGAAGACGATGAAGGGTTACGGGATGGGCACGATCGGCCAGGGGCGGATGACGACCCACCAGCAGAAGAAGCTCGACGTCGACGACCTGAAGGCGTTCCGCGACCGTTTCCGGTTGCCGCTGTCGGACAACGACGTCGAGCAGTTGAAGTTTTACAAGCCAGCGGAAGACAGCCCGGAGATGCGTTACCTGCATGCCCGCCGGGCTGCCCTGGGCGGCTATCTGCCCAGAAGGCGGATCGCGGCATCGCAAGGACTGACCGTCCCGCCGATGCCGGCCTGGGGTGCGTTCGCGCTGGACGCGGCGAACCGCGAGATGTCGACGACGATGGCGCTCGTGCGCATGCTGGCAGCGCTGCTGAAGGATCGCGACCTCGGCCCGCGCGTCGTGCCGATCGTGGCCGACGAAGCGCGCACGTTCGGCATGGCGAGCCTGTTCCGGCAGGTCGGCATCTACTCGCCGCTCGGCCAGCGCTACGAACCCGAGGATCTCGGCTCGATGCTCTACTACCGCGAGGACACGCGCGGGCAGATTCTCGAGGAAGGGATTTCGGAAGCCGGCGCGGTGTCGTCGTGGATCGCCGCGGCGACGTCGTACAGCGTGCACGACCTGCCGATGCTGCCGTTCTACATCTACTACTCGATGTTCGGTTTCCAGCGCATCGGCGACCTGATCTGGGCCGCCGCCGACCAGCGCTCGCGCGGCTTCCTCGTCGGCGCGACAGCGGGCCGCACGACGCTCGGCGGCGAAGGCCTGCAGCACCAGGACGGCAGCAGCCATCTCGCGGCGTCGACGATTCCGAACTGCCGCGCGTACGACCCGGCGTTCGCGTACGAAGTCGCGACGATCGTCGATGCCGGCATGCGCGAGATGGTCGAGCAGCAGCGCGACGTGTTCTATTACGTGACCGTCATGAACGAGAACTACGCGCAGCCGTCGATCCCCGGCGACGATCCGGCCGCCCGTCGCGCAGGCATCCTGAAGGGCATGCACCGGCTGCCGTCCGCCTCGAACGCGGCCGCGCGCGTGCAGTTGTTCGGCGCCGGCGCGATTCTCGGCGAAGTGCTCGCCGCGCAGCGGATGCTGCAGGACGGCTGGGGGATCGATGCGGCCGTCTGGAGCGTCACGAGCTTCAGCGAATTGCAGCGCGACGGGATGGAAGCCGAACGGCTGTCGCGGCTTGACGACGGATCGGCATCGTCGTATGTCACGCGGATGCTTGAAGGAACGCAGGGCCCGGTGGTCGCCGCGACCGACTATGTGCGCGCGGTGCCCGAGCTGATCCGCGCCTACGTGCCGCGCCGCTACGTGACGCTCGGCACCGACGGGTTCGGCCGCAGCGACACGCGCGACGCGCTGCGCGCATTCTTCGAGGTCGATCGCGCGAGCATCGTGCTCGCCGCGCTGAAGGCGCTCGCCGATGACGGCGCACTCGATGCGACCGTCGTGCGCGACGCACGCGAGCGTCTCGGCAAGACCTCGCATCCAGGCGGTGCGCCATGGCAGCGCTGACCGGGCAACGCGGCCAGGCACGTCGAGCGGCTTCAAGCCGCCGAGCGCCGCGTTCGCCCGGCCCCTCCACGCCGCGGCGCATGCGCCGCTCTCACACGGACCGGCGTGAATCGGCGGCGCTCCGCGCTAAACCGGCAACGCGTGCGTCGACAGAATTTCCTTGAGCACCATGAACGAGCGCACCTGTCGCACACCGGGCAGGTACAGCAACTGTTCGGCATGCAAACGGTTGAAGCTCTCGTTGTCGCGCGTGCGGAGCAGCATGAAGTAGTCGAATTCGCCGGTCACCACGTGACACTCGACGCACCCCGACACTTTCTGCGCGGCCTTCTCGAATTCGGCGAATGCTTCCGGCGTCGAACGATCGAGCACGAAGCCGATCACGACCAGCATCCCGGCACCCAGCGGCTTCGGGTCGAGCAGCGCGACGATGCCGCGAATCAATCCCATCTCCTTCAACCGCTCGACGCGCCGCAGGCACGCCGGCGCGCTCAGCTTCACCTTCGCCGCGAGGCTCACGTTCGAGATCGACGCGTCCTGCTGCAACTGCCGCAGGATCGCGCGGTCGATGCGGTCGAGCGCCGCCGCGGCGTCGGCCGGCGATGCACTGACGCGATCTAATTTCATTGCGCTTCCTCGAAATTTTGCGAATCAAAATTATTCATTCATTCCTGACCTCACAGATAAAGTAGGTTTTCATTATTTATTTCGCAAGCCCATTTCGCACCATCCTGCCTATCATTTTTCCATCGGGACACGGCGTGCAAGCCGCACCCGGCCGATCCGGTTTCCTGTCCACCGTCCCTCGGAGCGCGTCGACGAACCTGCAACGTTTCCCCCGTTATCCGCTCACGTTCGGTCCGACCCCGATCCAGCCGCTCAAGCGCCTGAGCGCGCATCTCGGCGGCAAGGTCGAGCTGTATGCGAAACGTGAGGACTGCAACAGCGGCCTTGCGTTCGGCGGCAACAAGACCCGCAAGCTCGAATACCTGATTCCCGATGCGCTCGCGCAGGGTGCGGACACGCTCGTGTCGATCGGCGGCGTGCAATCGAACCAGACACGCCAGGTCGCGGTCGTCGCCGCGCATCTCGGGATGAAGTGCGTGCTCGTGCAGGAGCACTGGGGCAACTACGACGATCCGGTATACGACCGCGTCGGCAACATCCAGCTGTCGTGGATGATGGGGGCCGACGTACGGCTCGTCGCCGACGGCTTCGACATCGGCATTCGCCGCAGTTGGGAAGAAGCAATGGACAGCGTGCGGCAGGCGGGCGGCAAGCCTTACCCGATTCCGGCCGGATGTTCCGAGCATCCGCTTGGCGGCCTCGGTTTCGTGGGCTTCGCGGAAGAAGTGCGGGAACAGGAAGCGCAGCTCGGCTTCAAGTTCGATTACATCGTGGTCTGCTCGGTCACGGGCAGCACGCAGGCCGGGATGGTCGTCGGCTTCGCGGCCGACGGGCGCGCGGACCGCGTGATCGGCATCGATGCGTCCGCGACGCCGGAGAAGACGCATGCGCAGATCACGCGCATCGCGCGGCATACGGCCGAGATCGTCGAACTCGGGCGCCGCATCGACGACCGGGACGTCGTGCTCGATACGCGTTTTGCCGGCCCCGAATACGGGCTGCCGAATGAAGGCGCGCTGGAGGCGATCCGGATGTGCGCGCGGCTCGAAGGCATGCTGACCGATCCCGTCTATGAAGGGAAATCGATGCACGGGATGATCGACAAGGTGCGGCGCGGGGAATTCGAGCCGGGGTCGAAGGTGCTGTATGCGCACCTTGGCGGCGTGCCGGCCTTGAGCGCTTACGCGGAGATCTTCCGCAACGGCTGACGGGCTTCCGCAGTCGATCCGGCGCACGACGGCCAATTCCGCGTCATGAAGCTGCCGCCTCCGGCATCCGCCCGAGGCGGCGGCATGCGGGATAGCCGGCGGTCGAGCGTTGCACCGTTCCGCGCGATGCCGTGCGGTGCCCGTGCGCCCCTCATCGTTTTCGCGCGCCGTCCATGAACACGCTCGCCGGCGCGTACCGCTCGACGATTCAGTGCGCGCGCCGGCACGGCGCGCGCATGGTCGTCGGCCGTCAACGTCGCAGGCATCGCCCGCCATCGCGCCCGCAAGCATGGCGTCGCATCGTTCAGACGCCGGACAATCTCGACAGCGCAGCCTCCACCTCCACGCGCATCTCCGGCCACTCCGGCCGGAGTGCATCGACACCGCCCGCGGCCAGCACGCGCTCGCCTCTCGCGCACGTATCGCTCGCGTCTGCGTCGCCGGCCAGCGCAAAGCCGCCTCGCATCGAATGCAGTTCGCCCTTGACGCGATCGTGGTCGCCGCGCGGCAATGCGGCGTCGATCGTCGCCAGCGAGTGCAGCGTCGCGGCACGCAATTGTTCACGAATCGCGTCGGTCATCGGCGGCGCCTGCCGGTCGTCGCGATCGACCGCCTGCAACGCCGTCGCGCCACGCGCCCCATGGCGTTGCAACACCGCCCCGAGCGCATCGATCGACAGCGGCTTGAGCACGACTTCCGCGACGCCGGCCTGCGCGCACCGCCTGCGATCCTCTTCGGTCGCGTGCGCGGTCATCGCGATCACGGGTACCGTCGCCCCCTGCTCGCGCAGGAAGTTCGCCAGCGCAAAGCCGTCGAGTTCCGGCATGCCGAGATCGGTCAGTACCACGTCGTACGAACGCGCGAAGAAGGCACGCATTGCCTCGACGCCGTTCGTGACGATCGTCGCATCGTAGCGCAGCGCATCGAGTTGATCCCGCAACAATACGCGGCTCGCCGGGTGGTCTTCCGCGACGAGCACGCGCAGCGGCACGCTTTCGTCCGCGTGCATCGGCAACGCTGCCGCCGCGGGCTCGTCGTCGAACGCGGCACGCCATCCGGACGGCGCCTTCGCCAGCGGCAGCGATGCGGTGAAGCGCGTCCCCGCACCCGGTCGGCTGTCGACCGTCAGCGCGCCGCCCATCAGCCGCGCGAGACGTCCGCAGAGCGGCAGCCCGAGCCCGGTGCCGCCGAAGCGCCGGTAAATCGACGGATCGGTCTGCACGTACACGTCGAACAGCGTCGGCAACGCTTCCGCGGGGATGCCGATGCCCGTGTCGCGCACCACGATTTCGACGCCGCGCGGCCTGCCGGAAGCGGCAGCCGGCAGCGCGTCGATCGTCACGCTGCCGTGCTCGGTGAATTTGATCGCATTACTGACAAGGTTCGACACGATCTGACGCAGGCGGGTCGGATCGCCGACGTAACCGTCGGCCAACCCCGGCGCGACGCGGCATTCGAGTACGAGCCGTTTCGCGTCGGCGAGCGGCCGAAAGATCGCCGCGACGTCGCGCAGCACCGCACGCAGGTCGAACGGCACGGCTTCCAGCACCATCTGGTTGGACTCGGCCTTCGACAGGTCGAGCACGTCGTTGATCACGCGCAGCAGCGCGTCGGACGATGACATGACCGTCCGCAGTCGGCGCTGTTCCGCGGCGGGCAGCGCCGCGCGCGCCATCAATTCGAGATTGCCGACGATGGCGTTCAGCGGCGTACGAATCTCGTGACTCATCGTCGCCAGGAAGGTCGACTTCGCCTTGTTCGCGTCGTCCGCGGCTTCGCGCGCTTCATGGAGCTTGTCTTCGGCCTGTTTGCGCGCGGTGATGTCGGTCAGCGTGCAAAGCAGCACGTCGACGCCGCGATAGCGGGTGCGGACGATGTGCGCGGCCAGGTAGGCGACCCCGCCACCGGCCCGGTCGACCGCCAATTCGTGCGTGACGACGCGCGGCTTTCGTCCGCCCGCGATATTGTCGCGGTATGCGTGCCAGATGCGCTTGCCGAGCAACGGCGCCGTGCCGGCGTCGCCGTAAATCCGTGCGGCTTCGTTACGCGCCATCGTGTCGCCGTTGGCCAGCGACAGCAGCATGATGCCGGCCGGCGCCGTGCGAATCAGCGTGCGGTTGAGCGCCTCGCTTTCGATCAGCCGGATCGCGCGGCGGTTGGCCGGGCGCAGCGCGCGCCGGTCGAACATGACGATCGCGAACCACACCGTTCCGATCGCGAGCAACGCGAGACCGGTTGCGATACCCAGGCGGACGGCCACGTCGTCGAACACACTGCGCCACGAATGCGTCGCGGTGAGTACCTCGTCGAATCCCGGCATGCGATCGCCGATGACGATATTCGTGCCGACACGGTGTGCGGCAGCCCGTTCACCTCCGGCCGCGCGCGCGTAATCGAGCGCACGGGCAGTCAGCACGGGCGCAGCCTGCTGGCCGGTCAGGACATTCGCGTTCGAATCGACCAGTGCATAGTTCTGGCCGGCGGACGCGGAACGCAGGATGTCGTCGATCTCCGGCCGCGTGACGATGACAAACCATGCGATCGGCTTGCCCTGCGTATCCCGTACCGCCTGCGCGAACCGCAGCACGGACCGCCCGAGCAGCGGATCCTGCCGCCTGTCCAGAAAAATCGGCCGATTGCCGGGCGCGGCGGCGGCCGATACGAAATCGGCCGGCGGCTGCAACTGCCGGATCAATGCCTTCACGTCGAAACCGGCCGGCAGCGCGAGCGTCGACTTCACCAGCGGATACCCGGTCACGATGACGAAGTCGCCCGCCAGATCGATCAGATATCCGCCCATGCCCGGGTCGCCGGGCTGCCTCGGCGGCATGACGCCCGTCTTCTCGACCGTCTCGAGAAATGCCGCGAGGAACGGCGCGTAGGTGCCCCCTGGCCGAGACGACGGATCGGCCGCAAACGCGGCCACCGCCACGCGTCCCGCGTGTCCGAGAACGGCCAGCCTGCCGCGCCCGTCGGCAAACGGCTCGAGTGCATCGGGCGGGGTGGTCGGTCCGTGCCGAGCCATCAACTCGAGGATGTCGGTGTAGCGATTCTGGAGGGCCTTGACCACCTCCATCTCCGCCAGCAGGTCGGCCTTGCGGACCAGGAACTCCGACCGCTCATGCGCAACCGATTCCTGCAGGTCGAGCCGCACGACGAGTGCCGCGCAGGCCAGGACGAACACCGTGATCGCCACACCGCTTCCGTACAGCAGCCATTGCTGCTGCCGTCGCACGCGCCCCGGTTCGAACGGCTTGCGGCCCGCGGCCGCGGCATGCGCGATCAGCGCTTTCAGTTTGGTTGGCATGAGTGTCGTCGAAGTCGTCTCGGCGCCGGCACCGCGTCGTGCGCCGTCCGGGTCACTCGGTAGTGTCCGACGGACACCGTCTATGCACTGGCCTCGGGCAATTCGGGCAGCTGGCCCTCGCTCGCGTAGCGAATCAGATCGGCGTCGCGAACGATACCGAGCTTCTTCATGGCACTCGATTTCTGCGAACTGATCGTCTGCTTGCTGCGGTGAAGCTGGACGGCGATCTCGCCGACCGTCAGGCCGGCCCCGTAAAGCCGCACGACTTCGATCTCGCGGGCGGTCAGGGTGCGGACACCCGCCGACGGCTGGCAGTCCTCCAGCAGCCTCTTGACGAACGGAGACAGATAATTGGCCCCGACGAAGGCCGCGTGCACCGCGCCCACCAGATGCGAAATCGCATCGGACTTGCTCAGGATGCACCCGACGCCCTGCTTCTGAATCGCGAGCAGCACGCTCGGGTTGTCGATCATCGTGATCGTCACGAGGCGAAGCGCCGGATAACGACGCTGCAGAAAGGACAGCAATGACAGACCGTCGCCATACTTGCCGCCGGGCATCACATAGTCGACGACGAGCACGTCGCTCTGCTGCTCGTCGAGCATCGCCACGAGGTCGGTCGAATTCGAGACAGTGCCGAGCAGCTTGATCGTGCTGCTGCCCGCGAGCGCCTGCGACATCCCGAGCGCGGACGAAGGATGATCGTCCGCCACCATCACCCGCACAAAAAATTCATCCATCTCTACTTTTCTCCCGATACACGCGGCCCGACGTGCGATGTTGTGCGACGCGCCGGAGCTCGAATCGATCCCGCAACACGATCGCGTTGCGGCATCCAGCGAACCGGGCGGTGCGCAGCGCAATTTTAAGATAATAGACGGCTGTACGATCAAGCGTGGCGGTCTGTCGACACCCATGCCCATCTCGCCGGCTGGCGCGCGCACCACGACATTGCGGTATGAACCGTCGACAGTCCGCCGCCCACGCCCGTCCGATCGGCGGCGCCCCCACGCCGTCGATCCATCCCGTCCCGCCGGGCGGCCGAAACCGCTCCCTAGTGCTTGACCACGGTTTCGTCCGGCTCGCCGGGCTCGTCATCCACGGCGTGCTGCCACTCGGTGACGGCCCGCCGCTTTTGCGACGGCGACATCATCATGAATTCGTTCAGCTTCATCAGGAAATGCCGTCTGGATTTCTCTGGCAACGTCGCGAATCCAAGTAGCAGCCCGAACACCTTTCCCATATAGCGCACGGCCTTACCCTTCCTTCTTCAGTCGAAATCACGCGGCATTGAAGCAATGCGGCGTGTCTGCCTTCCCTGTTCTGACGCAGGCGATCTGCGTCGCCCTCGCGCCGCCTCTTTTTTTACCGTCCGGGCCAGTGCATCGTCGCAGCAGCCATGACGCCCGAAGCAGGCCGCTTGTCCGCCGCGCCCGCGGGGAGTGCGATCCCGCGCCGCCGCGCGACGCGGGCGAGGCCGCGGCGCAGGTCGGCCAGCGTCACCGGCTTGGTCAACACGTACGCGACGTTCGATGCCGCGTAGCGCCGGGCATTGTCGGGCGCCAGATACGATGCCACGACGATCATGTCGCACGGCAACGCGCGCGCATGAACGGCTTCGACCAGTTCCCGGACCGACATGTCGGGCAAGTCGGCACCGAGCAGCAGCACGTCCCACATGCCGCTCTCGAGCGTGTCGAGCGCCGCGCCGCCGGACGACACACACCGGACCGTGCAACCGAGCACATCCAGCTGCTCGCGGAAAATCGACCCGTTGACCGCCGCATCGTCGGCGACCAGCACACGCGGCACACGCGTACTGGAAGCCGGCGACGCCGACTGCCCGACATCGGGCGCGCACCCCGGCCCGCGTGGCGACTCGGCGGTAGCGACTCGCGCCTGCGCGATCGCCATGCGCAGCCCGTTCAGCGAATAACTCGACACGCGGATCGTGCGGCCCGCGACGTCCGGCTGCAGCGGGCCGTCCGGCGTCGCCAGCACGACCGGCGTACCGCCGCCGAGGCTGTCGAGCTCCTCGCGCCGCCATTGGTCGGAATCGCCGAAGAGCACGATCGCGTGTGCACGCGCGAGGCACCCGGCGGCAATCCCGATCGGACTCGGATGCATCGCGACGTCGAACCCCCATGCACGCAGATGCGGAAAGGCAAACGCACGCCACGCGTCCTCCGGCGACACGACGATCAGCGTTCGACCGGCACCCGCGCCGGCCGGGGATTTCGGCGCAATGCCCGTGTGCAGCGGCAAGCGCACGGTGAACAGGCTGCCGACGCCCGGCGCGCTGTCGACCGCAATCGTCCCGCCCATCGCCGCGACCAGCCGGTCGCACAGCGCGAGCCCGAGCCCCGTGCCGCCATAGCGCCGCGTGATCGACGCATCGACCTGCGAGAACGCCTTGAACAGCTTGCCCTGCTGCGCAGGGTCGATCCCGATGCCGGTATCCTCGATGCCGATGGCGATCTCGGGCGCACCGCGCGCATTTCGCCCGACCGCCACGCGCGCGACGATGCGCCCGGCGCTCGTGAACTTGATCGCGTTGCTCAGCAGGTTGCCGACCACCTGCGCGAGCCGCGTCGGATCGCCGCGCATGCGCTGCGCGCCGCTCGCATCGATATCGGCGAACAGCGGCAACCCTTTTGCCTTCGCGACCGACGCGAATGCCGCGAGCTCGCGCTCGAGCACCGCGATCACGTCGAACTCGATCGACTCGACCGACATCGCGCCGGCTTCGATCTTCGAGAAATCGAGCACGTCGCTGACGATCGCGAGCAGCCCTTCGGCCGACGCGCGCAGCGTCCGCACGCGGCCCTGCTGCGAGGCATCGAGCGCCGTGCGCTCGAGCAGCTCGAGGTTGCCGAGGATCACGTTCAGCGGCGTGCGGATCTCATGACTCGTCGCGGCGAGAAACGACGACTTGGCCGCATTCGCCGAATCGGCCGCGCGCACCGCTTCCTCGAGCTGATGAACGAGGCGGCACTGCGCGCTCATGTCGGCGAACGTCGCGATCAGCACGTCCTCGCCTTGATAACGCGCGCCGTGCGCGATGATCTCCAGGTGCAGCGGCGTATCGCCGCGTGCGTCGAGCACGAGTTCGGTCGTCATCGTCCGGCCGGCCCCGCCGTTCGCGACGAACGCGTCGTACTTCTCGAGTGCCAGCGCGGACAGCGCATGGTAATCGCCTTCATGCGGCAGCAGCATCTGCTTGAGCGCGTCGCTCGCGAGCATCACGCGCCGGTCGGACAACGACACGAGGCCGATGCCGACCGGCGCCATCGCGATCACGCTGCGGCACAGCGCCTCGCTGTCGAACACGCGGGCCGAGCGTGCATACACCGGCACAAGCACGCGCCGGTGGAAACGCACGAGCAGCAGCCACATCACGATGATCGCAACGAGGGTCGACGCCGCGAGCCCGCCGGCCTGCACGCCGATGCCGGCCAGCACGTCGGCCCACGACAGCACATAGGCGATCGTCCAGCCGGTTGCCGCGAGCTTGCTGCTGAACACGATCGCGCCGTCGCGAAAGAGCGGCTCGGCGGACACCCTTCCACGATGCGCGACATCGAGGCTCAGCAAGCGCTCGCTCAGGGCGTTCGTGCGTGCGACGTCCGGATCGAGCGCGATCAGCCGGTTGTCCGCCGACGTGATGAAGAACGTGCCGGCCAAGCCCCGTCCGGGCAGCCACGACAGCAGGTAGTCGGGTGCGTATTCGGTGACCAGCACCGCGAACGGCTGGCCGGCGGCGCGCGCCTCGGCAGCGACGCGGATGCGCATCTGCCCGGTGACGGGGTTGACGTAGGGCGGCAGCCAGCGGACGTTCGGCCGACCGTCGTTCGGCGCCGGCGGCGAGCCGTCGAAATCGATGCGCAGCGCATCGAATACTTGCGCACGCGCGTCGGCCGACGCCAGTGCCGGATTGTCGCGCGCCAGGTGTGGCACCAGGCCGAAGACGCCCGTGCGCGTACTGTAGTGGTACCCCTCGAGCGTACGCCCGCGATTGAGCGAACTCGCCGCGCAGATGCGCGACAGCATGAACGACAGCGCGAGATAACGAGCGACCTCGTCGCGCCGCGCGGTTTGCCCCGGCACGCCGACCACGAGCGACGGATACGGCTTGATCGCCAGCTGCTGGCCGTCGGCGAAGAACGCGTTCACGACGTCGGCCGGCGCCGCGCCGATCTCCCGCCAGATGAGTTGCGTATTCGTGACGCCGTTGCGGAACGACGTCTCGGCCACCTGCACCTCGTCCGCGGCTTCCTCGACACCGTTCAGGAAATTGCGCCGCTCGCCGTCCAGATGGCCGTAGACGATCGACGTGATCCCGAGCCCGCAGGCGATCAGGATCAGGATCGTGACGACGATGCCGCCCCCGAACATCGAAATGCTCTGGTAGCGGCGAATGGACTGAAGCGTGCTGTATGGCATGGCTCGATGTGACGGAGCCCGGAACGCGGACCTGCGGCAAATCCCGGCCGGCCGGACGTCACGATGGAAACATTCGGGACGGTAAGGTCCCGATCATGCCTAACGACACCGCGAAAATCAGGTGTGCATTATCCTTTTAGTACACGTCCTATTTGTTTTAATGATTGTTTTGAACTTGAACGAGAATCGGCGGTGGAATCGCGTGTCGCGCACCGCGCCGTTCGGACCCGTCGCTTCGGCGAATCGCCTCAGGTCCGTCCACAATGAAATACCGCCGGCGAGCCGGCGGCAAAAGATGCGTCAACGAATCTCGTGACGCACCGAGGCACCCGATTCGACCCGCGCGGGACTTCCCGGCAGGATCGCCCGCTCAGTTCTGGGTGAGCGGATTCAGCGTCGTGCACAGGAAGCCCGTGCAGTTCTTCGGCGTGAAATAGAACGACGCCATCACCGGCGCGGGCGAGCCGAGCGCGAGATCGCTCAGATACGCGCTGCCCTGCGCGCCGAATGTGTTCGCCTGCTGAACGAAGCTGGCGCCGGTCGACTGGATCGCGGCCGACTGGTACGTGAAGGTCGGCGACTGCGTCTGGTCCTTCACGTAGACCCACGAGATCGCCGTACCGAATGCCATCGCGCCCTTCGCGCGATAACCCTTCGCCCCCTCGCTGTTGGCCTGTGCGATGAAGTCGCCGACCGTCGACGTCGGCGCCAGCGCGTCGTACGTATAGGTCGCGTTCGACGCGTTGTTCTTCATGTACACGTTCGCCTGCGCGGTGCCCACCGCCATCGGGCCAAGGAACCAGTAGCCCGACTGGCCCTGTCCGTTCGCCTGCGCGAGGAATGCGTTGGCGTCGGCGGGCAGGCCCGTCGCCGTGTACGTGTAGGTGGCCGACGAGCCGCCGTCCTTGCGATAGAGGTCGCCGTACGTGAGCGGCCCTTCGTAGCGGTAGCCGCTCGCCCCTTGCGCGTTGGCCGCGTTCACGAAGGACGTCATGTCGGCCGGCGCCGTCTGCAACTGGTACGTGTAGGTCTGCGCGGTGCCGTCGTTCACGAAGATCGACTGCGACCCGCCGTTGCTCGCATTGTAGAAATAGTCGCCCAGATATCGATAGCCTTTCGCGCCCTCGTTGTTGACCAGCGTCAGGAAGCTCGCCCGATCCGCCGCGACCGGCTGTGCCTCGTAGCGCCACGTCAGCGTACCGCCGCCGGAGCCGCCCGAACCACCGCTTCCCGCCCCGCCGCCGCCCGTCCCGCCGGAGCCGGTGCCCGTGCCACCGCTGCCGCCGTTGTTGCTCGTGCCCGATCCGCCGGACGATGCAGGCGCGGAAGTGTCGTCGCCGCCGCAAGCGGTCAGCGCCAGGCAAGTCAATGCGATCAATGCAACGGTTTTCATCGGAATCACCTTCTGAACGAACAGGACGAACGAAGCCGTTACGCACGGATCACGCCGCGCGCACGGACCATCCGCATCGGGATTGGGCCGGCGGCCAACCACCGGCCCGGGAACGTCAGTTGACCTGCAGCTGGCCGCCGCGGCCGAGGCCGCCCTTCACGTCCTGCGCCTTGTAGCTGCGCAGCGCCACGACCATCTTGTTGTACGCGTCGATGAACGCGACGACCGTCGCCTTGCCTTCCGGCGTCGACGAGAACCCGGCGAGCGCACCGCCCACGCCGCCGCCGAAACCGCCCAGCGCCGCACCGTAGTTGGTCGCCGTCGAGCTGCCTTCCGACGCCGCGATCTGCACGGCCGAGCGCACGTCGAACAGCGTCAGCGTCACGACCGACGCCTTCGTCTGCAGGTGGCCGGCCACCGCCGCCACCGCGCTGTTGCCGATCAGCCCGCCGATCATGCTGCCGATGCCGCCGATCGGCGAATCGTTGATCACGATCTGCGGCTCCATGTAGTAGTCGGCCGCGACACGCTGGCCCTTCTGCTGCTTCGAGCCCGCGCGGTATTCGCCCGAGTTGCGCTGCAGCTGCGTGATGCGCGACAGGCGCGCGTCGCTCTTCTGGTTGCCGATCGACGTGATCACGAAGCAGTTCGACTGCTGCACGGCCAGGCGCAGCAGCGGATCGATCGTGGTCATCTTGGTCGCGCTGCCGAACGGGCCCCACCAGTCGGCGTTGCGGCCGTCGTCGACGGCGATCGTGCCGAGCGGCGACGCACAGCGCTGCAGCTGCGAATCCGCGCCCGCGCTCGCGCCGCCTGCCGCGGCACCCGTCACGCCGGCGTTCTGTCCGCCGGGCGTCACCACACCGCCGCAACCCGCGACGGACGCGCCAAGCGCTGCAACCAGCGCACCTTGAGTGAGACGTTGGGAAAGGTTGGTCTTCATGTCGTTGTCGATCGATTAGAGTCGTTGATCGGCTTATGTGTTCGTGCGAACTTCGATAAGCCCCCCGGCGTGGCGCGCGATGGTGGTCCCCCCGCTGCTGCCCCCGTTGCCTGATGCGCGGTCAGTAGTACCAGTACGTCTGCTGCCAGACGCCGTAGTACGGATAGCCCGAGTACCAGTAGCCGTAATAGACGTCACGCCATTGCGTGCGCCATTTCCAGTCTTCTTCGTCTTCCTTCTTGGCCTTGCGCGCGAGATCGAGCAGCTTTTTCGATTCCTTGTCGCCGCGGCCGGCCGCGATCGACAGCCACTTCTCCGCTTCACGCGCGTCGGAGCCCATTTCCTCGAGGCCGAACAGGTAGAAACTGCCGAGCGCCTTCTGCGCCTGCAGGTCGCCGCGCTCGGCGGCCTCGCGCATCCACTTGAGCGCCTGATAGCTGTCCTGGCGCACGCCGTCGCCGCGGAAATAACGCAGGCCGAGGTCGTAGGCAGCCTTCGGCTGGGTCTTCGCGGTCTGCTTCAGCGCGGCGATACGCGGATCTTCCCGGTCTTCCGCATCGTCCTTCTTCTGATAGGACACCTGATCTTTCGGGCGATCGGAACACCCGGTGTCGTCGCAGATCCGTACCGTGTTGCCGGTGACGGACGGGTCCTGCGCGCACGCGGCCAGCAGCAACAGCAGCCCCGGAGCGAGTAAACGGCGATACATTGGTACAGTCCTCAGTTTTATTGGCGCCGCAATTCTTCGAGCCATCCCACCCCGTGAGCTCGTACCTGGTTGCGTGCGGCGCAACGGATACAATCCGCCAACGCCGACACGCAGTCCAAGGCTCTCTCAGGTTCTCTCTTGGAATTGTTCCGTCACCATTTCATGGCTGCCGCTTTTCGCTGTACCGGCTATCCCGGCATCGATCTCCAAACATGACGCGGCAAACAATAGTGACGTGGTGAGCAATAATAATGGAGAAAAATGGCATGTCAAGGTCATTCGCTTTTTCAAAGTTTGCGTGACACGTCAGTTTTGCTATGCTCTCCCTCGCCCAAAACCCTTCGAGACCCCATCGAGATGTCCACCACCGAGCAGGCCAATGTCGATCTCATCACCGCGAACAAGGTGCGCGATCTACTGAACCGGAACGGCATTCCGCCGCGTAGCCACAACACGACGATCGCCAACGTGCTCGGCCTGAGCTTCTCGGTCGTCACGCGCAAGATGAAAGGCCTGATCCCGTGGAACCTGTCGCAGCTGCAGGACATCGCGACGCACTTCGGCGTGCCGCCCGCGATCCTGCTCGACGACAAGGGCACGCAGCCGGCCGCCGCCGAGATGATCGACGCGACGTTCGTGATCGAATCGAGGCGCTTCCGCTGCCGCGCCGCGATCTCGACGAAGGCCAGCAGCCAGATCGAAACGGATTTCGTCGCGCTGCAGTGGCAGGGCGAATGGATCGTGACCGAGCGCCAGCACGCGCGCGAGGGCCGCACCTATCCGGTCGACGTGATCGAGCTGCGCTCGACCCAGCCGAACGTCTACGCGGCGCGGATCGCCGTGGTCGACGATTCGCAGGATGTCGCCGAGACGGTGTGTGAATATTTCATCGAGAAAGGCGTGAACGCGATTCCGTACTTCGACGGCGCGACGTTCCGCAAGGCGCTGGAAGTCGAGGATTTCGACGGCTACATCCTCGACTGGATGCTCGGCGACCAGACGGCCGCCGAACTCGTGCGCGGCATCCGTTCGAGCGAGAACAGCGGCGCGCCGATCTTCCTGCTGACCGGCAAGATCTCGACCGGCGAAGCCAGCGAGGACGAAATCGCGCACATCGTGTCGCACTACAACGCGCGCTGCGAGGAAAAGCCGGTGCGCCTGCCGATCCTGTTCGCCGAAGTGGCGCGCGAACTGAAGATCACGCTGCCGGCCGTGGCCGCCGCGAACTGAGTCCCGAACCACAAACCACGACACGAACCACGAGACCGAGGGCACGACATGCGCATTTCAACCATCTGGATCAAGAGCCTGCTGACGGCCTGCCTGCTCGGCATGGCAGCCTCGGCATGGGCGGCTTCGTCGTTTACGTTCACCGTCGACGGCAAGATCAGCAAGAGCAACCAGCAGGGGAAGATGACCTACGTCTTTTCCGAGCAGGCGCTGATGGCGCTGCCGCAGCATACGATCGTCACGTCGACGAGCTGGACGCCGAAGTCGACCTTCACCGGCCCGCGCCTGTCGGACGTGCTGAAGACCGTCGGCGCGCATGGCACGCAGATCGAATTCCGCTGCATCGACGAGTACACGTTCACGATTCCCGTGTCGGATGCCGACAAGTACGGCGTGATCCTCGCGCGGACAATGAACGGCAAGGTGCTCGGCAACGACAACTACGGCCCGCTGTGGATCATGTATCCGCGCGACCAGTATCCCGACGAACTGAAGACGCCGCTCGGCGAGGCCAAGTTCGCGTGGCAGATCATCGGCCTGACCGTGAAGTGAGTTCGACCGCGACATGAAACGCCGGCGGTGGAAAAACAGAAAGATCATCCTGGTCCTCGGCTCGCTGTGGATCATGGGGTTCGCCGCGTGGGCGTTCCTGCTGTGGGACCTGCTCGCGACCTCGGTCAACGAGGGCGTGCTCGAAGGGCCGCGCGAAGGCGTGTTCTGGACCGCCGCGCAATACCGCAACGTCTATACGCGATTCGACCGGCAACTGATCCTCTACGCGACACGCGAGGACGACGACTTCGATCACGTGCGGATGCAGCTCGACAGCCTGTCGGTGTCGTTCGGGTTCCTGCAGCGGCCGTCCGAAGTATCCGAATACTGGCTGCGCATTCCGCGCGCGCGCAACGAGATCGACGCGCTCGGTGAATTCATGACGCGCCTGAAGCAGGAAGTGCCGCCGCTGCGCGACACGCCGAAGAACGCGCGGCAGGTGATCGACGAAGTCAATGCATACTGGCCGAAGGTCAACGGCCTCGCGAACTACTTCCGCGCGATCGAGATGGCGCAACGCGATTTCACGTTCCATCAGCTGAAGGAAAAGCAGCGTGCGATCCTGATCCTCGGCATCGTGCTCGGCGTGATCCTGTGCGCACTGTTCCTGCTGCTGTTCTACACGATGCGCACGCGCGACGACCTGCTCGAACGGCAAAACGCGGCGCTCGACGCCGAGCGCAAGGCCTCCGACCGCGCGTTCGAGATGATCGAGGCGAAGAACGCGTTCCTCGGGATGGTCAGCCACGAGCTGCGCACGCCGCTGCAGGCCATCTGCGGGTCGATCGAGATCCTGCTCGCGCGCCCGCAGTCCGACGCGAACCTGAAGACGATCCGGCGGCTGCAGAATTCCGCGCTGTCGCTCGAAGCACTCGTCAAGGACCTCACCGACTACATCAAGCTGCGCTCGACGAAACGCCTGGCCGAACTGGATACCGTCGGAATCGCGCCGCTGCTCGCCGAAGCGATCGAACCGTTGCGCGAGAAGATCCTGGCCAAGCGGATCACGGTCGAACAGCGGATCGAGCCGCCGGGTCTCGCGATCCGCTCCGATCGCAAGCTGCTGCGGCAGGTGCTGTCGAACCTGATCGAGAACTCGGTCAAGTACACGCACGGCGGATCGATCAAGGTGTCGATCACGCTCGCCGACACGCCGGCCGGCCAGCAGGTGAAGATCGCCGTGCACGACACGGGCGCCGGCATCGCGAAGCAACACCTGTCGAAGATCTTCGAGCCGTTCTATCGCGCGAACGACGCGGTCGGGCTGCATGTGGACGGGATCGGCATGGGGCTCGCGGTCGTGCGCGAAATCGTGACGACGCTGCGCGGGCATGTGGACGTGCGCAGCGTGGTCGGCGAAGGCAGCGAGTTCATCGTGACGCTGCCGGCCGAAGTGCCGGGCATCGACACGGCCGGCCACGCGGCCGGCGACGTGCCCGCACTGCCGCCCGCGATCGCGCTCCGCGACCGGCGCGCGCTGGTGGTCGACGACAACGACAACGCGCGCGAAACGCTTGGCGCGATGCTGTCGGCCCTCGGCATCGAGGCCGATCTGTGCGGCACCGGGCAGGAAGGCGTCGCGCGCTTCGGCACGGGCCGCTACGACATCGTCGTGCTCGATCTCGAACTGCCGGACCTGAGCGGCTTCGAGGTCGCGCGGCGCATTCGCGCGGCGGCGGAACTCGACCACGACGGCCGCCATCCGGCGATCCTCGGCGTCAGCGCATATGAGTCGGCCGCGCTGCGCGAGAACAAGCAGGTGTTCGATGCCTTCCTGCCGAAACCCGTCCATTTGCGCGAGCTCGGCACGCTCGTCGAGAAGCTGCTCGCCTGAGCAGGCGCATCGCCCGTTCCCCGTTCCCGCCTACTCGCCGATCAGATGCAGCACGATGTCGCGCCGGTGCGCCGCGCGGCGATGCTCGAACAGGTAGATCCCCTGCCACGTGCCGAGCACCATGCGCCCGTGCTCGACCGGAATCGACAGCTGCACCTGCGTGAGCGCCGTGCGCAGATGCGCGGGCATGTCGTCCGCGCCTTCGGTGTCGTGCTCGTAGCGCGTGTCGTCCTCGGGCGCGAGCGTCGCGAAATAGCGTTCGATGTCGCGCCGCACCGACGGATCGGCATTCTCCTGGATCAGCAGCGACGCCGATGTATGGCGGCAGAACACGGTGACGAGGCCGGTGCGGATCGCCTGCTGGTCGACGAACGCGCGCACCTGCGGCGTGAATTCGACGAGGCCGCCGCCGCGCGTGTCGACGCCGATGTGCGTGAGGGCCTGTTGCATCTCGGCCACCTCAGGCCAGCGCGGCGAAGCCGTCGGCTTCGATCTGTTTCGCGTCGGCGGGGCGCACGACGCGCGCGACCTCGACGCCGTCGCGCAGGAAGACGAGGGTCGGCCACAGCTTCACGCCGAACGAGCGGCCGAGCGGGCGGCCCGGGCCATCCTCGATCTTCAGGTGCCGCACCGCAGGATGCGCGGAGAACGACGCGGCGATCGCGGGCTGCGCACCTGCGCAGATCCCGCACCAGTTCGCGCCGAATTCGATGACGGTTGCGCCGCCCAGTGCGTCGACTTCCGCGCGCGTCGGCGCATTGGCGGTGTAGCGTTGTTCGGTGTCCATCGGGCCCTCGTGTGCGTTGGCGGAACGGGGCCGCGCCCGCGAGCGTGGTGCGGCGGTCGCGGCCGACGATTTCCTACTCTAGCGGAAAAGCGCGCGCGATGCCGGCCGGCCCGTCGCGGCGCCCACGCCGCCTGCGCTCTTCCGGAATGACACGACAAGATTCGGAGCGCCGCGCCGCCGCGACGGGATCAGCATGCGGACTGATCCGTCAACGAGGGCACCCGCCATGAATGCGCCGCATTGCGTCACCGAACCGAACATCCTCTATTTCGGCACGCCCGTCGTGCTGGTCAGCACGCTGAACGAAAACGGCACGCCCAATCTCGCGCCGATCTCGTCCGCGTTCTGGCTCGGCTGGCGCGGCGTGATCGGCATCGCCGCCAGCTCGCAGACCACCCGCAACCTGTTGCGCACCGGCGAATGCGTGCTGAACCTGCCGTCGTCGGCGCAGGCGGACGCGGTCGACCGGATCGCGCGCACGACGGGCACGTATCCGGTGCCCGACGGCAAACGCGCGAAAGGCTACGTATTCGAACCCGACAAGTTCGGCACGGCCGGGCTCACCGCAGCCGCGTCGCAAACCGTCGCGCCGCCGCGCGCGCTCGAATGCCCGGTGCACATGGAAGCGGTCGTCGCGGCCGCGCACGGGATCGGCGACGAGGCGCCGGACCTGCGCGGCCATATCCGCGTGTTCGAGTTGCGCATCCAGCGCGTGCACGTGCATCCCGACCTGCTGATGGACGGCCATGCGGACCGCATCGATCCGGACAAGTGGTCGCCGCTGATCATGAGCTTCCAGAAGTTCTACGGGCTGGCGCCGCGGCAGGTGCATGCGTCGCGGCTCGCGGAGATTCCGGAGCGCGCGTATCGCAGCCCCGACATCGAGCGCTCGCGTGAAGCGGGCATCTTGACCGGCGCCGGACGGTAACGAAACGCCCGGCGCAATGGCAGCGAAGCCGGCACTTCGTCGTGCCTCCACCGGCGGTATCGACGCGGCTGGCCGCCCCCGCACCGCCGGCCCTGTGCCTCGCCGTGCCGATCGCCCGGACCGACACCGCGAGCCTATCCCGCCTCTCGGCTCGCCACGCCTTCCATCCATCGCTCGAACGCGGACACCGCGGCATCGTCGGCACGATCGGCGCTCGTCACCAGCATGTAGTCGTCAGCACGCCATACGGGCGACGCGATCGGACACACGAGGCGCCCCTCGGCGAGATCGCGCCCGATCAGCGGCAACGACGCCAGGGCCACGCCGAGCCCCTCGACGGCCGCGCCGAGCTGAAGATTCACATGATCGAATTCGACATGACGCGCGGCGCGCAGATCGGAAGCACCCGCCTCCTGCAACCAGTGCGACCAGGCGGAGCGCGTCGTGGCCGAATGCAGCAGGGTGTGATGGCGCAGGTCGGCCACGCTTTGTATCGGATGCCGGCGCAGCAACGCGGGATTGCAGGCCGGCACGCGCAGGTCGGGCATCAGCGGACGCGATACGACGCCCGCGCCCTGCTCGGGACCGGAACGGACCCCGATATCGAAAGCGTCGGCGACATAGCGCAACTTGCGCGATGTCGTCGATACCCTGACGTCGATGTCGGGGTACCGCGAATGGAAATCGGCGAGCCGCGGCAGCAGCCAGCACAGCGCAAAGCTCATCGGCACATTCACCCGCACGACGCCCGATATCCGGTGCTTGAACGTGTCGTGGCGCAGCCGCCCCACCGCGGTACCGAGGCGCTCGAACACGTGGCTGACGTCATTCAGCAGCGCGGCTCCTTCGTCGGTCAGCACGACACCGCGCGGACGACGGTCGAACAACGGCAGGCCGAACCAGTCCTCCAGCAGCCTGATCTGCTTGCCTACGGCCCAGTGGGTGACATGCAGCTCCAGCGCCGCCCCCGCGAAGCTGCCGTGCCGCGCGACCGCGTCGAACGCGCGCAGCGCATTGAGCGGGGGCAACTCGCCCCGGTGCTTCGCCGTGTCCTGGTTGTCGTTCATGACGTGACTTTTTCTCTCTGTTGACGCAATTTTAGTTCAATTGAAATGGCCGCTACCTCAACCATAAAATTGACACTTCGAGCGCGAAAGCGAAGCCACGAACGGCTTCCACCAACCGCTCGCACGGAGCGAACGACGATGCGCCTGCCGGATTTTTCCCCGCCCATGATGCGGGAGACCGCGTCACCCCGACGGCGTGTGCTGTGGCTGTCGTGCCTTGCGCACGCCATGCACGATGGCTATACGGACATGATCTACGCGTTGCTGCCCGTGTGGCAGTCGGAATTCGGGCTCGACTTTGCGGCCCTGGCGATCCTGCGCGGCGTCTATGCCGGCACGATGGCGACGCTGCAGTTGTCGGCGGGGCGCCTCGCGCAACACCTGGGCAGCCGCACGACCCTCGCATTCGGCACGCTGCTCGCCGCGCTCGGCTATGCGCTCGCGGGCCTGTCGGGCGGCCTGCTCGGTCTGGGCGTGGCGCTGGCGATTTCGGGCGGCGGATCCAGCACGCAGCATCCGATCGCATCGGGCGCCGTGTCCCGCCTCTATGGACGCGACGCGAGAGGCCCGCTCAGCATCTACAACTTCGCCGGCGATCTGGGGAAATCCGCACTGCCGGCCGCCATTTCGCTGCTCGTAACCCTGATGCCGTGGCGTCACGCGCTATGGATCGTCGCCGGATTGGGCTGCGTCGTGGCCGCCGTCATCGCGCTCTGGTTTCCCGCCGTGCCGCGTGGCGCCGGCAAGACGGCGGCCAAAGGGCAGGCGTCCGCTCAACGCAGCGGCACCGGCGGAAGCGGATTCACCACGCTGTTTTCCATCGGCGTGCTCGATACGGCGGTACGCATGGGACTGCTTACCTTTCTGCCTTTCCTGCTCAAGGCAAAGGGTGTCTCGCCGCAACTGCTGGGAACGGCGCTTGCACTCGTTTTCATAGGCGGTGCGGCCGGCAAATTCATGTGCGGCTGGCTGGGCGCGCGCCTGGGCATGGTCAGGACGGTGCTGCTCACGGAGGGCGGTACGGCCGCGTGCATCGTCGCGGTGATGTATCTCCCGTTGGCACTTACCATGGTGCTGCTGCCGATTCTGGGTATGATGCTCAACGGCACTTCGTCGGTGCTGTACGGAACCGTTCCGGAGATGTCCGCACCCGAGCGTACCGAGCGCGCATTCGCGATTTTCTACACGGGGACGATCGCATCGGGCGCGATCTCGCCCGTTCTCTACGGTTTCCTGGGCGACAGGATCGGTGTGCATGGCGCCACGTATGCGACCGCGTTGACCGCCCTCGCGATCTTTCCGCTCGCCCTCGCACTGCGCCCGCATCTGGCGGATGACTGAACAGGATGAACACCATGACGAACGCTGACTCCCCGACCGTCGCACTCGTCGGTCCGGGCGCAATCGGAACGACCGTCGCCGCGGCCCTTCACGAAGTCGGCCGCACACCGGTGATCTGCGGCCGCTCGGCCCACGCGCAGCTGAAGCTGCGCTTCGACGGCGGCGAGATCGTCGTGCCCGGGCCCGTCCTGACCGATCCGCACGCGGTCAAGGAGCGGTTCGATCTCGTGTTCGTTGCGGTGAAGTCGACGCAGATAGCGAGCGCGGCACCCTGGGTCTCCGCGCTATGCGATGCGAATACCGTCGTCTGCGTGCTGCAAAACGGCGTCGAGCAAAAAGCCGCGTTCGCGCCGTACGCGGCCGGCGCCACGGTCGTGCCGTCGGTCGTCTGGTTTCCGGCGCAGCGCGAATCGGGCGCATCGGTGTGGCTGCGGGGCAAGCCTCGGCTCACGCTGCCCGATACGCCGGCGAGCAACGTGGTGGTCGCCGCGTTGCACGGCACGCGCTGCTCGCCGGAGGTCGCGGAGGATTTCATCTCGCTCGCGTGGCGCAAGCTTTTGCAGAACGCAGTAGCGGGACTGATGGTGCTGACCGGTCGCCGCGCCGGCATGTACGCGCGCGGCGACATCACCGCACTGTCGCTCGCCTACCTGCGGGAATGTCTCGAGGTCGCGCGGGCCGAAGGTGCGAAGCTGGGTGATGAAGTGCCGCAGGAAATCGTCGATGGACTGCATGGCTATCCGCCGGACTTGGGTACGTCCATCCTGGCCGACCGGCAGGGCAACCATCCGCTCGAATGGGACTGCCGGAACGGCGTCGTGCAGCGATACGGACGAACGCACGGCATTCCGACGCCGATCAGCGATCTGGTCGTGCCGCTTCTCGCCGCCGCCAGCGATGGTCCGGGCTAGTCGCAAGGAAACCCAAGCGCATCCGATCGACGCGCGACTCCCCGCCTGACCGGTCATGACATTCGGCCGCAAGTCACTGTCAGCAGCGAAGGGCGCTTCGTCAACGGCATGAACCGGAATGCCGACGGCGGGATGCGCTGCGATGACCTCCCGCCACGACGCTCACTCCGCCGCTCGGTGATACATCGCAACGTAGCGAGCCCGTGCAATCACTTTTCCGTGCATCTGGTATGCAACGAGAGCCGGGCTCGACGTGGCGTTCACGTCGATACCTGGAACCGAGAGCGCCGACGCCGTGACGACGTATCGGTGCGACTCTCCCTGAGGCGGGCAAGGCCCGCCGTATTTCGCCGTCCCGAAATCGGTCAGCGTTTCGACGGCGCCTGCAGGCATCCGCTTCGGATTGCCGGACGCGCCCTTTTCGATCGACGCTTCCGACGCCGGAATATTGACGACGCCCCAATGCGTCCAGCCCAGCCCGCCCGTCGGGGCATCGGGGTCGTGAATGGTCACGACGATGCTCTTCGTTCCGCGAGGAAGATAGGACCACGAAATGCGCGGCGAGACGTTTTCGCCATGGCAGCCAAATCCGCCGTAGACCTGTTCGTTCCCGAACCGGCCATGGTTCAGGTCATCGACTTTGACGGAGAACGTTCCCGCGACGGCGATTGTCGGCACGATCGACAAGAGCATCGCGGAGCAGAGGGTCGATCGCGAAAGGAAATTGAATGTCATGGTGTGCTCCGTTGAAAAGGAGGGCGTTTCCGCGGCGGGCAAAAACGATCCGGCCGAACGAAGCGCGCGGGTTGCCGGCTTCCTTGCGGCAGATACGCCGGGTTGAAACATGAAACAAGCGTTGTACAACCGGCGTTGACGCAAATTGTAGATTTGGATTCCCAACGTCGGTAGCGTCGCCCACGCGTTCACCATGTTGTCTTGATAGCAACAATTGACGACGGGCATGTCTTGAGATTGCGATCGCGACCGTCACGCTGAAGTGGCGGCGGCACGAGAAGCAGGCATCGCAAACCGGCCGACTGCGTCTCGCGGAGCATTCGCGCGTGCCCGCAATCGGCCGCCGTGCGTGCCTACGACCGGATGATCCGACTCCGTGCGAATCGCCCGGTTGCGTCGAAGAATGCATCCCGGTGAATCAGATAACATACGGGCCGCCACCTTTCCACGATCAAACCGACGGAGCGTTTTCAGTGATTCAACCGACCCCTGTATTCAAGGACAACCTCGCGCAACTGCCGGCCATCGACGGTATCGCGCGCATCGATCTCGCCGGCGCGAACGGCGACGTGGTCGCGACCATCGAGAACCAGCCGGGCAAGCAGGGCTCGCTCGCGGTGTACCACTATCTGCAGCAGGCATTCGGCACGCTCGACGCGAAAGCGGCCGAGCATGGCCTCGCCGTGTTCGCCGAACACACGGCCGACGCACGCAACCGCCCGGGCGCGCACCCGAACGTCGATCGTCTGCTGGCGATCGTCGACGGCGGCGAAGCGCTGCGCATCGACGTCGTCGCGAAGGACTGAGTCGTTGGCGGCACGCGTGCGGAACACCGCGATCGTCGCATCCGTATCAGCTTCTCCGGAAACCGCTCGCGTGTCGCGCTTCGGTGCGCTGGCCTGGGGCCGCCGTTTCGCGACGGCAACCACGATCGCCACTGTTGCCTGGGCCGCGCTCGGCGGCACGGCATCGGCCGCCCCGCCGCGGACAGCATCCGATATTGCCGGCGCATCGCTCGTGCCGCTCGGCGTGCTGCCGCATTCACCCGAGAACGGTTCGCTCGATCCGTTTTGCACGCGATATCGCGCGAAGGCGACCACCGCGGCCGGCCGCGAAGTCGCGAAGCGCGACTGGATCGTGACGTCCGAGGCGCCGCTCGGGCGCTACACGGTCGTCACGTTCTCGAGCGGCTTCGGCGCCGGCACGAGCGCGATCTGCTTCGCGCGCAACGGCAACATCGGCGTATTCGACGGCACGACGCTCGTCGCGCTCGGCTATACCGCGCGCAAGGCCGGCTGGCAGCTCGGCTCGGTCGATCGGCTGGAAAACGGCGCGCTGCTGATCTGGGGCGGCGACGGCCCGGCACCGCCCGTCGGCGAGCTGCATGAAGAGAACGGCGGCCTGCGCTTGACCGGCGTCGCCGCCGAAAGCACGCACTGCGGCGGCCGCGCGGTCGTGCCGAACGTGTACGGCAAGCCGCTCGACGCGGCACGCAGGATCCTGATCGCGCATGGCTGGCAACCGCTGCCCCCGCGCGAGAAGCCGGAAGCCACGGATGGCGCGGCAACGCTCGCGAAGCACGGCATCATCGAAGCCGAAGCGTGTTCGGGCACCGGGATGGGGTATTGCGCGCTGCGCTACCGGAATGCGGCCGGCGTGCTCGGCGTGACGACGGTCGGCGGCGAGCCGGACAAGCCTTCGGCGAATACCGTGATCGACTACCAGGTCGCGTGTCGCAAGCAGGGGGCGCGCTGATCGCGCGAGCATGATGCCTGTGTCATGCGATCCACACCGTCCGGCCATCGTCCGTTCGCTCGATTGACCGCGCTCACGTGCCCTCCTAAACTGACCTCCCTTTTACGCCGCACCGACAAAAGGGACTGCCATGATCGACTTCTCCACGCTCGCGCTGTTCTCCGGCGCATGTCTCGCGCTGACGGCCACGCCCGGCCCCGACATGCTGCTGATCGCGTCCCGCAGCGTGAGCCAGGGCCGGCGTGCAGGCTTCGCGACGCTCGCGGGCATTCAGGCCGGCACCTACTGCCACGCGCTCGCGGCCGCGCTGGGCTTGTCGCAGCTCTTTTCGCGGTGCCGCTCGCGTATGACGCCGTGCGCTTCGCAGGCGCCGCGTATCTGCTGTATCTCGCGTGGAAGACCTTCCGTTCGGATGCGACCGCGCTGTCGCCCGTCGCGTCGCCACGCCGCCACTCGACCGCGACGATCTTTCGTCAGGGCCTGACGACGAACCTGCTGAATCCGAAGATGGCGTTGTTCGTGCTCGCGCTGTTTCCGCAGTTCGTGCGCCCCGAGCACGGTTCGATCGCCGCGCAGATTCTCGTGCTCGCGACGGTGTTGAACCTGATCGGGCTCGTCGTGAACGGCGCGGTCATTCTCTCCGCGAGCCGGCTGAGCCGGCGGATCGGCGCGCGCCGCCGGCCGTCGAAACTGCCTCAGTATCTGCTTGGGTCGGTGTTCGTCGGGCTGGCGGCACGGCTTGCGGTGGCAGGGCGAAACTAACTCCGTCATCCGGCCGTGGTGCCTGCCCCACCCTGACACCGGATCGCGTACTTGCCGGACCCGAATTTCCTGAAAGCCGTCGGGTCCTAACGCCGTCTCCGCTATCTCCGACCGCAGCAACAAGGTCTCGAACGTTCCCTCACCGCTGACCAACCGCCTGTACCCGCATCCGCGGTCGGTCACTGTTCTCGCGAATACATAACATATTTGTTACCGTGTTGAATCATGCTTGTGAGATTCGCTTCTTCAATGAGCGTGTCGAGGTTGGGGTAGCGTCGTTACCCGCGACCTTGCTTGCCCGGTTCCTTGCACTCGCCGACCGCATGGCGCAGTACGGCCCGAATCTGGGCGAGCCCCACACCCGACCGATGGGAAACGGGCTGTACGAAATGCGATTGAAGGGCGCGGAAGGAACTGGAAACCGCCCGTCGTCGATCGAAGGAGGTTCGAGATGGCAACGTATAAGGAACTGCGCGAGCGTGCGTTGGCCGCTCCCAAGGTGCGCGCCGAATACGAACGGCTGAATCGCGAAGAATTCGCGCTGCTCGACGCGATGCTGGCGGCTCGGCGAGCGGCCGGCTTGTCGCAAGCCGACGTGGCGGAACGGATGGGCACGAAAGCGCCCGCCATTACCCGGCTCGAACGAGCGCTCGCGACGGGCCGGCACTCCCCGTCCATCGATACGCTGCGCAAGTATGCGGCGGCTTGCGGCAAGCAGCTCGTCATCTCGTTTGCCTGAGTCACGCGCCCGCGACACGATCGCTTTCTCCTGCCCTCCTTCAAGCCCTGCATCGCGTCAGCGGACGCGCCGCCGATTCCGTATCGCACTTGCCCGTCAATCGGCCTCACACCCGCGCGTATCCGCCACCACCCGCAACGCGCCGCTCTCGAGCAAGCTCGCCGGCGTCACCGTGCGGCGGCGCCACGGGATTCGCCCGAAATACCAGATTTTCCAGAAACCGAGCGGATGATCGGGATTCCGGCGCAGCAGCATGTCGAAGGTCTCGACATCGCCGAGCACGATCCGCGTCGCATCCCGCACGACTTCGCGCACGAACCGCGAGCAGAACTGCCGGCGCGACGCGAGATTGAAACCCGTGTCGTAGACCACGCCGATCCGGCGCATCGCCGCGTCGACGAGCCGGCGTCGCTGCGCGGCGTCGAGCGGCTGCTTGAGCCGCGCGATCACGCATGCGCCGCGATCGGAACGCGCGAGAAACCGCGACATCGTCGTGACGCGCGACAGCGGGAACGTGCTCTCCGCGATCAGCGTTTCACCGCCGCGCGCGCCGACCACGATGCCGACGTGATTCGTCCATGAGCGCGTGGCGCTCGCTACCTCGAGGAACGGCCGCACGGTCACACGAATGAACACGATGTCGCCGATCTCCGGTCCGACCGGCAACGACACATCACGCGTTTCGGGAGAACCGACGAAGAAGAGACGCCGCCGGCCCGCGCCGGGCGAGCGGATCATGAGCGGCTGGCGGCCGGTGTCGACGACCATACGGACCTCGCGCGAGTGGTGATGGCGCGAGCATGTCAGCAGCGGCCGGGCTTCGCATCCGCTTCCTGTGCGAGGGCGGATATTCGCGCCGCCCGGTGGCGGATTCCGATACCGGCGTGAAGCGGCGCGCGGGCGCCGCGGCCTTCAGCGCGTCGCGCCCAGCGCCACGCGCAGCCGCTCCATCAACTGCGTGTAGTGGCGCAGCACGTCGTCCCTCGGCACGACATTCGCCGTCGCGAAACGGTCGGACCACGCGGGCTTCCACTCGTACGAGCCGTGCACGCTGCGATCGCCGTCGGGCGCCTGAATCAGCGAGCGGATCCGCGCGTCGCGGCCCGGGCCCGTATGCACGTCGAACAGCGCGTGGATGTACGTGTGATAGGCGTCGTATACGTCGTCGTCGAACAGGTAGCGGTAGATGTGGAACGTGCGGTCGAGCTCGCGCTTCGCACGGATCACGTCGTCCGGCGAGATGTCCTTCCAGTAGCCGATCCACGTGTAGAAGCACAGCAGCATGTTGAGCTGAGGCGCAACGGCGTCGTACAGCGCGAGCCGCTTCTCGATCAGCCGCTGGTTGGTCCACTGCACGAGTTCGAGCCGCTTCAGCCGGCGCGCGACGAGCCAGCCGAGACACGCGACCGACAACGGCGTCAGCACGCCGAGCACGAGCTTGACGATTTCCAGCGAATTCCACGGATTGTTGATTGGCTGCATGAATGGCCCGACAAGAAGAAACGCATTCACGGCAACGCATGTCCGGCGCGCAGCGCCGCGTGCCCGATCGCGTCAACATTGACCGTTAGTTGCTTGCACATCGAACGTCGCATCACCGCGCCGGCGAGACGGGCGATGCGGCCTGCGTCACCAGTTTATCCGGCGATTGTCACTGCGCAATGACCATTCGTCGACGGGCACCGTGCGCCCGCGTCGCGCTACGTCGGCAGCGCCGACGTGAGCTTGATCTTCTGCATCGGAATGTCGGTCTTCACGCTGAGCACGCCGGGAATGCGCGTGAGGGTTTCCATCTGGAAGCGCCGGTAGTCGTCGATGTCGGCCGCGACGACGCGCAGCAGGAAATCGCAATCGCCGGCCATCAGGTGGCATTCGACGACTTCCGGCATCTGCTGAACGGCCTCCGAGAAACGGTTCACCGATTCCGCGTCCTGCCCCTTCAGCCACACCCGCGTGAAGATCGTCAGCCCCTTGCCGACCTTCGCGGGATTCAGCACGGCCACGTATTTCTCGATCACACCGGCTTCCTCGAGAAGCCGCACGCGCCGCAGGCACGGCGACGGCGACAGCCCGACCTCGTGCGCGAGCTCCACGTTCTGCATGCGGCCGTCGCGCTGCAGCGCGCTCAGGATGCGGCGATCGATAGCGTCAAGTTTCATTTGGCATCCGATTCCAAAAAATTCCCACATCGCGCGTTCAATGCCAAATTCTGAGGAAAATCTGGCCACAACGCAACCCGATTCGAGTCAAAAAAGCAGACAATCCCTCCCCCGAAGGAGGAGTCATGAGCAGTAGCGTTTCAACGTCGTCCGGGCTTCGCGACAAGCCCGCCTATGTCGCCGAGATGGGCCGCGGATTACGCGCGGCGCTGCCCGTCATGCTGGGTTTCGTGCCGTTCGCGCTCGTGCTGGGCGCGCAGGCCGCGCAGAAAGGGCTGAGCCTGTTCGAGGTGCCGATGATGACGGGCCTCAATTTCGGCGGCGGCTCCGAATTCGCGGCGATCCATCTGTGGACGTCGCCGCCGCACATCGCGCTGATCGTCGCGATGTCGTTCCTCGTGAATTCGCGCCACATCCTGATGGGCGCCGCCTTCGCGCCGTACATCCGGCGCCTGCCGCGCCGCTGTGCGTTCGTCGCGCTGTTCTTCATGTGCGACGAGAGCTGGGCGATGTCGCTCGCCGACGCGAGGGCGCGCTCGGCCACGCACATCAGCGTGCCCTATTACGCGGGCATCTGCATGGGGCTCTACCTGACGTGGATCTCGATGACGACGCTCGGCGCGGCCGTCGGCCCGACGATCGGCAACGTCGAGCAGTACGGCTTCGACATGGCGTTCACCGCCGTGTTTCTGGTGCTGCTGCGCGGCATGTGGAAAGGGATGCGTGCGAGCCGGCCGTGGTTCGTGAGCCTCGTCGTCGCGGCGGCCACGCACCTCGCCGTGCCCGGCGCCTGGTACGTCGCGGCAGGGGCATGCGCGGGGCTGATCGCCGCGCTGCTGTGGGAGCCGCGCGATGCCTGAGCTGCCGGATTTCAGTACCGTCGCGACGATCGTGCTGATGGCGTCGACGACCTATCTGTCGCGCATCCTCGGCTACGTGCTGCTGCGCAACCGCACGCTGAGCCCGCGGATGGCGTCGGTGATGGAGAACGTGCCCGGCTGCGTGCTGATCTCGGTGATCGCGCCGGCCTTCGTGTCGACGCGCCCCGCCGACCTGCTCGCGCTCGCGATCACGCTCGCCGCGGCGACGCGCCTGTCGATCCTGCCGACCGTGATCGTCGGCGTCGTGTCGGCCGGCCTGCTGCGGCACCTGCTCGGCTGAACGGTGCCGGGCCGCCGCGCCGGCCACCCCTCCAACGACGAACGGGCGCGCGATGCGCCCGTTTTCACGTCCGCGCCGGCGTGCGGCGAGCGCGTGACACGACGCTCCTCACGCCGGAGTGCTAGCCTTGTGGCTTGCGCCACGCTGGCGCGGCGCCGTACGCCCCTGTCATTGCCCATCTCCGCGAGGATCGTCCCGATGCAAGAAGCCCGCCCGCTGTTCGACCGTGTCCTGCTCACCAACGACGACGGATTCGACGCCCCCGGCCTGGCAGTACTCGAACAGGTCGCCACGCAACTGGCACGCGAAGTGTGGGTCGTCGCGCCGGAGGAAGACCAGAGCGGCACGTCGCATTCGCTGAGCCTGCACGAACCGCTGCGCGTGCATCGCAAGGGCGAGCGCCGCTTCGCGGTGCGCGGCACGCCCGGCGATTGCGTCGCGATCGCGGTCAGCCACCTGATGAAGGATGCGCGGCCCGACGTCGTGCTGTCCGGCGTGAATCGCGGCGCGAACCTCGGCACCGAAACGGTATTTTCCGGCACGGTCGGCGCGGCGATGACGAGCATGCTCGTCGGCGTGCCGGCCATCGCGCTGAGCCAGGCCTTCGTCGATCGCAACGCGGTGCCATGGAACACGGCGCTCACGCACGCGCCGGACGTCATTCGCCGGCTCGTCGCCGCCGGCTGGGACAGCGATGCGTGCCTCAACGTGAATTTCCCGGCGCGGCCGGCCGACGACGTGCGCGGCCTGAAGGTGACGAACCAGGGCGCCGGCACGCTGCAGGGTGTCGAGATCGTGTCGGGGCGCGATCCGCGCGAGATCGACTATCACTGGCTGAAGCTCGCGCGCGCGCCGCGCGACGACGACGCGGATTCGGAAACCGTCGCGCTCGGCGAAGGGTATGTCGCCGTCACGCCGCTGAAGTTCGAGCGCACGCACGATCAGGCGCTCGCGCGGCTGCGGTCCAGTCTCGGCTGATCGTCCGCGGAAGGCCCCGGCGGTCGCGCGCGACACGCGCGCGTCGCCGCGTCACCGCGTCACGTCAGGTTCAACCCGCCGTCGAGCATCACGATCTCGCCCGTCACGTAATCGGACGCGACAAGCATCGCGACCGTCTGCGCGATGTCGTCCGGGGCCGCCGCGCGGCGCATCGGCGCGCGCTCGCGCCACAGCTGCTGCGCTTCCGTCCAGTCGGCGGTCAGCGGCGTATCGACGAGCCCCGGCGCGACCGCATTGACGCGGATCGCCGGCGCGAGCGTCCGCGCGAGCAGCCGTGTGGTGTGATTGAGCGCGGCCTTCGCGGCCGCATACGGAATCGACGCGCCCTTCGGCCGCATGCCCGCATGCGAGCTGACGTTCACGACGCACCCCGCTCGCCCGTGCGACGCCGCTTCGCGCAGCGCGGCCTCCGCTTCGGCGACGAGCCGGAACGGCGCGATCACGTTGATCTCATGCATCTCGCGCCACACGTCGGGCGTGGCCGCCGCGAGGTCGTCATGCGGAATCACGCGGCTGACGCCCGCGTTGTTGACGAGCACGTCGAGCCGGCCGTGCACGGCCAGCGCGTCGCGGATCAATCGCACGCGCTCGGCATCGTCCGCGAGATCGGCCTGCACGTAGGCCCCGCCGAGTTCGCGCGCCATCGCACGCCCGGTGTCGGCCGAGCTGCGCGAATGCAGGATCACCGCGTAGCCGTCCGCCGCCAGGCGGCGCGCGACGGCCGCGCCGATCCCCGACGTCGAGCCGGTGACGAGCGCGACCGGCCGGTGCAGGCGCGACGCGCGCGGCGCGGCGGCGGTTTCGGTTTCGGGGGCCGTCTCGGCAATCGGGGCAGACATCGGCGGAAGCGGCGCATCCATGGCGGGGAACCCTGTCAGTGGCGTTCCCGCATCATAAGCGCGACGGGGCACAGAATCGAAGCGCAATCGATCCGCCCCCACGCGCGTGCCGGCCGCGCCAGCCGGTGAGCGGGCGGCACGACCGGCAGCGCCCCATGGCGCCGCCGCGCGCGGCTATTGCACGCCGGTCGGATTGCCGGCCGCCATCAGCGACGGCGCGAGCGCGCTGTTCGGGTCCTGGCCGTTCCACTGGCCGACCCACGTATCGTTCGGCGTCGAGCCCATCACGAAGTCGAGCGTGCCGCCGGCCTTCATCTCGTCATAGGTGATGTACGGCCGGTGCAGCGGCGTGCCGTTCAGGCTGACCGACTGCACGTAGCGATTCACCGACGACGGCGCGCCGCCGCTCGCCGTATGCGCGGTCACCTTGAAGCGCCGCGTCGCGCCGAACCTCAACGCCCCGCCCGCCGCGCTTGCCGACGCGACCGGAATATCGATCGTCGCTTCCTCGAACAGCGGCGTGCCGAAGTAGAACACGCCGCCGACCGGATTCAGCGAATAGATGCCGAGCGCGGACAGCACGTACCACGCGGACAACTGGCCGCAATCGTCGTTGCCGGGAATCGCCGCATCGCGCACGCGCCGCGGATCGTTCAGCGCGGCCTTCAGGCTGTCGCCGCTCAGCAACGCGCGATCGCCGGCCGTCAGCGTCAGCGAGTACATGTCGTCCATCACCGTGCGCACGCGGTCCTGGGTCTTCGACGGCATGCCCGCGACGGCGTACAGGTACGGCAGGTGGTTCGCCGGTTCGTTGCCCGCGAAGAACTGGCCGCTGCGGCCGGTCAGGTCCGGAAAGCCCTGGTTGTACTGGAAGGTCAGCGGGTTGGCCGGATCGAACGTGCGGTCGAGCTGCGCGATGAACTGGCGCCTGCCGCCGAGCAGCGCGACGAGGCCGGGGAAGTCGTGGAAGATGTTCCATGTATCGACCCACGCATTCGATTCGGAGAAGTCCGTCTTCTCGGCGGCGGTCGGATCGAAGCCGGCGACCCAGTTGCCTTGCGCATCCTTCGGCTGCGAGAACGTCCAGCCGTTGTTCGGCACCGCGTTGAACACGTTCCGGTAGTTCCGGCTGCGTTGCAGGTACGGCCGGTAGTCGGCCGCACGCTTGCCGGCCGCCTTGCCGACCGCGGCCGTCGCCCAGTCGTCGAACGCATAGTCCTGCGTCGTCGACACCGACGCGTTGTCGCCCGCGAACACATAGCCGCTTTGACGATACTGATCGAAGCCGTGCGCGCTCGCGCCCTGCGTGGTCGTCAGCGCGGTCCAGATGTCGTCGATGCCCGCGCTCGTCAGGTGCTTCAGGTACGCATCCGCGATCATCGGAATCGACGGGTGGCCGGCCATCGTGAAGGTTTCCGTTTGCGCCAGCGGCCACACCGGCAGCTCGCCCTTGCCGTTCTGCCGGAACTGCGTGAGCAGCGACTTCACCCAGCCGTCGACGCGCTCGGGCTGCACGAGCGTCATCAACGGCGATTCGGCGCGGAAGGTATCCCACAGCGAGAACGTCGACGAATAGTCGAAGCCCGGGTTCGCATGCTTGCTCGTGGTCGGCGGCGACGTCGTGCCATCGTTGGTCGAATCCATGCCGACGTAGCTGCCGTCCGCGTTGTTGTAGACCGTCGGTGCGAGCATCGTGCGGTACAGCGACGTGTAGAACATCGTCCGCTGGTCGGCCGTGCCGCCCTTGATCCGGATGCGGTCGAGCGCGGCGTGCCACACGCGCTCGGCCGCACCGCGCACCTGGTCGAACGACTGCGTGCCGACTTCCGCCGCGAGGTTGGCCTGCGCATCCGCGACGCTCGACGGCGAGATGCCGACCTTCACCGTGACCGCGCCGCCGTCGCTGCCGTCGGCGAACGTCAGGTAAGCCTTGAAGCCGTCCGTGCTGAACGCGACGTTCTTCGTATCGAACGGCTTCGAGAAGCGCGCGACGAAATACGTCGGCTTGTGGTTGGCCCAGTTGTTCGTGAATTGCCAGCCGACGATCGTCCGCGCGTCGACGATCTGGATCCTGCCGCTCGCGGTCGACCCGCCGATCGGGTTGTCGATGCTCACGATCATGCTGCGCTTCTGCGTCGCCGCGCCCGGGAAATACGTATAGCGATGTACGCCCGCATGCGTGGTCGCCGTCATCTCCGCGAGGATCGTTGCGCCCTGCACGTTCCACGGCGTGTTGCCGCTGCCGACCGGCGCCATCTTCACGCGGTAGTAGCCGGGGCTCGCGGTTTCGTCGTCATGGCTGAACGACGCGTTGTAGGTGATCGACGGATCGACGGCGACCTTCGCCAGGGTTGCCTTGTCGACCGGCGCGAGCGTCGGCAGGAACCGCACTTCGCCGCCCGAGCCGATGCCCGTGCCCGACAGGTGCGTGTGCGTGAAGCCGGTGATGAACGGATCGTCGTACTGGTAGCCCGACGTGCGATCCCAGTTCCACGGCAGCGTATGCGCGCCGCCCGTCGTGTCCGGTCCGAGCTGCACCATCCCGAACGGCACGGTCGCGCCCGGATACACGTGGCCGTGGCCGCGCACGCCGCTCGCCCAGTCCGCGTTGATGTCGAGATTCGCGGTGCCGATCATCGGATCGACGCTGCGCAGCACCGACCGCTTGCCCGCGCCGCCGCTCTCGCCCTGGTCGTTTTGATCGCCTTGGTCGGTTCGATCGTTCTGGTTGCCCTGCTGGTTCGACATCTGCGCCAACACGCTCGCATCCGTCGAACCCTGGTCGCCCCCGCACCCCGACAACACGGCAAGGCACCCGATACCCACCACATGACGTAGCTTCATCCGTTCGTCCCTCCCTCTCTCTTTGCGTCGATCCCGTTGGCAAGGACCGCTCGTTGATCGTCCAGCCTTACTGCGCGCCGGCCGCCTGCGGGAACGACGGCATCGCGGACGCATCGGTGCCCCACGTCGCGGCGTTCGCGTCGGCCGTCATCGAATACGACAGCGTCCCGCCCTGCGCGATATGTTCGAACGGCAGCCATGCGGTCGGGTAAGGTGCGCCGTCCAGCTTCAGCGACTTCACGTAGAACGACGCGCCGTCGCTGGAGCCCGCCCCCGGCGCGGCGATGCGCAGCAGACGGTAGCTGCCGTCCTGCTGCCCGACGCGCACCGTGATCTTCTCGAACTGCGGGCTCGACAGCGCGACGCCGCTCACGCCAGGCACGACCGGATAGAGACCGAGCGCGGCCCACACGTACCAGCCGGAGAGCGCGCCGAGATCGTCGTTGCCGGGCAACCCCGCCGCGCCGGTGCCGAACGCGTTCGCGAGCGACGCGTGCAGCACGCGCTGCGTATGCGACGGTGCGCCGGCCCACGCATAGACCCACGGCACGGCCATCGTCACTTCGTTGCCGACGTAGAAATACGGCTGCACGGTGCCGACGTTCAGGTGCGTGAAGAACGTGTCGAGCCGCTCGACGACCGGTGCGGCGCCGCCCGCCCGCGCGACCACGCCCGCGAGATCGTGCGGCACGTACCACGTGTATTGCTCGGCGTTGCCTTCCATGAAGCCGGAGCCGTCGGTAACCCACGCGCCGGCCGACGTCTTCGGCTGGATCGCCGTCCTGTCGAACAGGTTCCGCCAGTTGCCGCTCGACTTCAGCAGCGTGCCGGCCGTCGCCGTATCGCCGAGCGCCGTCGCGAAGCGCGACACCGCGAAATCGCGCACGGCGTATTCGAGCGTGTTCGACGCGGTCTGGTTGTCGCCGCTGCCCGACGCGGGCACGTAGCCGAGCCGGTCGTAGTCCGCTCGGCTGCCCATCACGGGTGTGCCGGCACACGCGGCGCCGGGCGCCGTGCTGCGCTTCATGATCGACAGCGCGGCCTGCGTATCGAAATTCGTCGCGCCGAATGCATACGCGTTCGCCGCGATGATCGATCCCGCGTCGCCCGGCATCACGGCCGTTTCCGTATTGAAGTATGCCCAGCGCGGGAAGGCGCCGCAGGCCTTCGCGTCGAGCACGAGCGACTGCACGATGTCGCTGGTGCGCACCGGATCGAGCAGCGCCTGCAACTGGATGAACGAGCGGTCGATATCCCAGCCGGAGAAGTTCGCGTACATCGTGCGTCCCGGTTCGACCTGACGCGTTGACGCGGCCGGTGCGCCGTTCGACGCGTAGAAGTCCGGATACTGGCCGTTCACGTCGTTGAACACGTTCGGATGCAACGACGCGTGGTACAGCGCGGTGTAGAACCTGGTCTTGTCGGCATCGCTGCCGCCCGTGACCTGGATCGCGTTCAGGCGGGCATTCCAGGCGGCGCTCGCCGCGCGGCGCACCTTGTCGAAGTTCCAGCCTGCCCGGCCGTGCATCGCGTTGCCGGGGTTTTCCGCGTCGAGGTTCGCCTTCGCGTTCGCTTCGCTGACGAACGAAATGCCGAGCTTCATCATCACGTCCGGTTGCTTGCGGTCGACATGGAACGTCAACGTCACGGGGCTGTCGTTCGACAACGCGGGCTTCGCCGCGAACGGCTGGCTGAACTCCGCGTAGTAGTAGACGGGCACCGCATGCCCGGCCCAGCAGAATCCGCCGCCCGCGATCGTGCCCGACAGCGCGCGGTCGCCGACCTGGCGGATCGTGTCGCGCGTCGTGCCCTGTGCACGGTTGTTCAGCACGGTCGGATCGATCGCGATCGTCGCCTGCTGGCCCCGCGCGAGTACCGGATACGTGAAGCGCGCGAAGCCGGTGCGCACCGTCGTCGTCAGTTCGGCCTTGATGCCGTTGCCGAGCGTTACGCCGTAGTAGCCGGCCTGCGCGGTTTCGTCCGCGTGGCTGAAGCTGGCCGGCGTGCCGGCATCGCCCGGTGTGAGCTGCGGCATCACGTTCAGGTAGCCGCCATTCGCCCAGCAGCCGGTGCCGCTCAGGTGCAGGATGCTGAATGCGTTGATCGACGTGTCGCCGTACCAGTAGCCGCCGGAGAAGCCGGAGCCGTCGCCCTTGCGGCTGTCGTATTGCGCGGTGGGCGTCATCGGGCTCCACTGCATCATCCCGAACGGGACCGTCGGCCCCGGGAACGTGCCGCCGCCGAGCCCCGAGCCGACCGGGTCGGCCGGCTGATCGGTCGCGTAGTCCGTGCCGATCAGCGGATCGACGTACTGGACGACGCGCATGTCGGCGTTTTTCTTCGATGCTTCGCTGCCGGTGCTGTCATCGTTTTCATTGCGTTGCCCATGCGCCGCGGCCGACAGATTCGACATCGCGACCGACGGCGAATCGCCGTCGCCGCCGCACGAAGCCAGCACAACGCACAGCGCCAGCAGCGCCGCTCGCCACCCCCAGTTCCTCGACATCGCCTGTCTCCGTTTCGTTCTTGAATCAAGCTGTTGGTTCGAACTACTGAGCTTTAGATCAGGAATCTTTTCGTGACTTGTCGCGTACGCGGTCAATCGGTCGAAACTGCCGGACGCATGTATTTATTGCCGCATTCTGGGTGCCCGAAAAGGACGCACCGGCATGTCGACATGCCGACGCCCGGGAACGGACAACGCGCACAAGCGTGCCCAAATAAACGTGATTTCTCTACCCCGTGTTTTTACGAATTTTTATTTTGTTTATCTAAACAAATATGTTATCCAAGATTTACAGGATATTTAGAGCCGCTCGCGAGTAACGACACGCAACCAGACTCAAGCCTGAATTCGCATCACGTGTCGGATCGGGCATTGATCGTTGCCTCCAGGCGCTCCACACTCGCCAACACGTCGGCTAACGAAGGTACCTCGTGGAATATCATTCCGGTCATGGCGGTATAGTCCCGTCGCAGAGCATCCAGCATCCCGGCGGACGGCATCAGCGTAAACGTACCGTGCCGAGCAATGTCCAGTCGCAAATCCGGACTACCGAAAAACAAACGGGCATGGCGAGCACAATCTTCGGCCAGTTCGATATTCCCTATCCATTTTGATGCTTCAGGACTACTGAGCAGTTGGTGTACATCGTAATAGTGCCGGGAGACTCGCTGACCTCCGTGACGCAATTCCCCACGCTGCTCGAACCATTGCCGTATTCCATGCAGGATCACGACTTTGTCCCAGAAAGTTCGCTCGGGCTGCACGGTCGTCACGTTCATCACACGTAAATCAAGATGCGGAAGATCGTCCGCGACGTAGGGCTTGATGATCGCCATCGTGTGCGGGTCCAGCGCTGATTTTGCGCCGGACTCGATCTTGACCGCGGAACGGATGTACTCGCCTTGTCGAACCGTCGCCGTGGGATACCAGAAAAGCAGACTTTGCCCATCCGCATCGTCGAAGTCGGACTGCAACGTAAAACCCTGAGAGACGAGCCGTGTAGCGCAGGCATGCAACCCTGCGTGGAAGTCCCCTTGAATGAAGGTCCGGCACGCATTACGTATCGCATCGAGCCGGTGGCGACGCTGCTTTCCGCTCAGTGCCTCAAGATCCGTCGGCTCGACAGGCTGCCCGAGATCACCCCGAAACACCGTAATGTCGATGTCTTCCGAAAAGCGGGAAATCAACCCGAACCCCTTGGACAAGGACGTGCCGCCCTTGAACAGGAGACGGGGGCCGCCCCGAGGCAGCCCGTTGAACAGCGCATCCAGAACCCAACATACCCAGAAGTCTTTCTCGACGTTCTGCACCGTCGTGCCAAGGCGCGTCGCCGTGCCGACGAACAAATCGCGACGATCCACGTCACTGGCTGCGATGATTTCCCGAAATGCTTCGTTCATCAAGCACCCCTACCCGCACCCGGCAAAACTGTTTTGCCATCCGACACTTCGGAGATTCGCTGCAAGGGCAAATCGGCGAGCCGCTGAGCGAAAATGGGAATGTCACGCAGGAATTCCTGCATCCATGTCGGCAAATGTGAAAATCCCAACGCGAGGTCAGCGGAAATCACGTGTCCGTATTTCGGGTCCGCAAGGATCGCCCCGAGCCGGCCACGCACCCTGTCCCCGTCTACCGGCAGGGTGTCCTTGAGCCAATGGAGCGCCTGTACGACACGCATCGCGGGTCGACCTGCCCAATAAAGGCGACTGGGAGCTGTCTGCTTGAAATCGATGCGCAATTCGCCCAGTTGAACGGCACGTCGGCGCGCGTCGGTGTGAATGGTCACGCGCGCAGGCACCCCGTCCGTCAGCCCGAGGTCATTAGCCGCCGTCATGCCGTCGACCAGCAGACGCAACTGATCGCGACGGGCAATTGCATCGAGCACGGCACGATAATCGGGAGCCGTCGGCCGCTTGGTCAGCGGATTGAGGGACGGGAGGTCGTACAGCCCCCGGTCGATGCGACGCAGGGTTCCACTGGCGACCAGACGTTGTAACGTCTTGTCTATCACGTCGCGCGAGCCAAGATGCGCAAAGTCGGTCGGCACCCAGACAGTGCCTGGGTCCGCCGCGCGAACGAGCGTGAAGATGCGGGTACTGATATCCGACATGCGAATTCTCCTTGTCCGAAATTTGTATACTTTTTCCGGACAAATATCAACCGTGACGTGTCCGAAAAAATGCTACAAATTTCGGACAAATCTCCCCTTCGAGGAGCGAGTGGTCGGACGGCGGGAAGCGGGAAAATCGACTACACGGATGTCAGTGCCTGCCGGTTGCACGAGCCCTAGCATGGGGCAATCAGGCTCGGGAACCGAATCAGCGTTGCTTCGGCAGATCGACGTAATCCTCGAGTTCCCCGGCGATATAAAGCCGCTTGCCAATTCGCGGGTATTCGCAGACGTCGTGTTCGAGCCGCTGCCCGCCGACGAGCAGTTCCAGCGGCGCATCGCCGGTGTTCTGCACCGTATGCGCTTCGCCGCCGCGCGGGAAGCCGATGAAATCGCCCGGCCCGATTTCACTGGCGCGTTCGCCGATCGTGACCGAACCCGTGCCGGCCAGCACGTAGACGAACTCCTCTTCGTACAGGTGGCGGTGATATTCGGCCGATTCGTGACCGGGCATCAGCGTGAGCAGGTGAACACCGAATTGCGTCAGGCCGGTCAGGTCGCTGAGTTGTCGCTTGAGACGAACGGCATTGGGATTCAGCGAATGCACCGCGCGCGTCGGTTCCATCTTCTCGATATCGGCGGCCTTCAGCAGTTCCCGGGGAAAGGGAGTCGACATGGGGATCTCGCAAGCGTGAATGCGTCAGTTGAATGCGGCGCCGGCGCGGCGCGCGCAGCGGTCATTGTCCGACATTTTCACGCTTGCAAGGCGCGTCAGGCCGCCCCTGCGACGCGGCCAACCTGGGCTAACGCGCGCAATCGGCCAGCAGGTTCGCCAGCACGGACGCCCCTTGCGCGAGGTGCACCGGATCGGCGTCTTCCGCTTCGTTGTGGCTCAGGCCGGCCTTGCACGGCACGAACACCATCGCGGACGGCGCGACGTACGACAGGTTCACCGCGTCGTGCCCCGCGCCGCTGCACATCTCCAGGTACGGATAGCCGGCGGCGGCGGCGGCCCGCCGCACGCGTGCGACGCATTCCGCATCGAACACCACCGGCTCGTATTCGGCGATGGTCTGCACTTCCACCGTCGTACCGCGCAGCGCGGTGCGCCGCAAGCAGATCGCTTCGATGTCGGCGACGAGCTGCTGCAACGCCGGCCGCGACGGGTGACGCACGTCGACGCTGAAGCGGACCTTGCCCGGTATCGTGCTCGGCGAATTCGGCTGGCACGCGACATGGCCGACCGTCACGCGCGCATCGGCGTCGAATGCGTGGCCGTGCTCGACGATCGCGGCGATCATCGCGGCCGCCGCGCCCATCGCGTCGCGGCGCACGCTCATCGGCGTCGTGCCTGCATGCGACTCGAAGCCGCTCACCGTGACGTCGAGTTCGTAGATGCCCTGCACGCCCGTCACGACGCCGATCGGCAAGCCGGCCTGCTCCAGCACCGGCCCTTGTTCGATATGCGCTTCGAAATACGCGTTGGGCATCTGCCGCTCGCGCGCGGGGCCGGCGAAACCGGTGCGTTCGAGTTCGTCGCGCAGCAGCACGCCCGTCTGCATGCACGGGCGGGCCAGCGCGTAGTCGAGATCCAGCGAGCCGGCATAAACGGCCGAGCCCATCATGCCCGGCGTGAAGCGCGAACCCTCTTCGTTGGTCCACGCGACGACGTCGATCGGATGCCGCGTTTCGATACCGTGCTCGTTCAGCGTGCGGATCGCTTCGAGGCCCGCCAGCACGCCGTAGACACCGTCGAAACGTCCGCCGAGCGGCTGCGTGTCGAGATGGCTGCCGCACATCACGGCCGGCAGGTCGGGCTGCGTGCCGGGCCGGCGCGCGAACACGTTGCCGATCGGATCGATGCGGACCTCGCAGCCGGCTGCCTCGCACCATGCGATGAAGCGGCGCCGGCCCCGCGCGTCGTCGTCGGTCAGCGCGAGCCGGCAGCTCCCGCCGTGCGCGGTCGCGCCGATCGTCGCCATCTCCATCAGCGAATCCCACAGCCGTTGCTGGTTAACGAGAATCATCGCGACCGCTCCTGAAAAGCCCCGAGCATATACACTCGACCCAATAAGAAAAATCCAAGATTTCGTTGTGGACGATAACTTTTCCTTGTCACCCGGGGTTCCACCCGACACCCTGCGCCTTCCCCGCAACCGGATCGATCGGTCATGAAGCTCAAGCAACTCGATGCGTTTCTCGCGGTCGCCGAGCATCGCACCATTCGCGGCGCGGCGCGCGCGCTCGGCGTCACGCAACCGGCCATCAGCAGCATCGTGCGCGAGCTCGAACAGGAGTTGGGCGTGCCGCTCGTCGTGCGCAGCGTGAAAGGGATCGAACTGACCGACTACGGCAGCGCGTTCGCGATTCGCGCGCGGCTGATCGTCGAGGAGATCCAGCGCACGCGCGACGAGATCGAGCAGTTGCGGCTGGGCACGACCGGCTCGGTGTCGATCGCGGTCAGTCCGACCGTCGCGTTGACGATCCTGCCGCGCGCGTTCGCCGCATTCACGCGCGACCTGCCCGACGCGACACTGAACGTCGACGACGCGCTCACCGCGACGGATCTCGCGCGGCTGCGCGACGGTTCGCTCGATTTCATCGTCACGCATCAATTGTCGAACGCGATGCCGGACCCCGACGCGTTCGCGAGCATTCCGTTGTTCCGGACCGCGTTCGCGGTCGTCGCGAGAAACCGGCATCGGCTCGCGCGCGCCCGCTCGCTGCGCGAGCTCGTCGATGCGCACTGGTGCGTGCCGCGCTACGGCGAAGGCGGGGACGATCTGGTGCGCTCGATCTTCACGCCGTTCGGCCTCGACGTGCCGAAGCGGGTGGTTCACTGCCCGTCGTTTGCCGCGACGCTCGGGCTCGTGTCGCAGACGGATGCGCTCGGCGTGTTCGCGCGGCCGCTCGCGGACGTCGAACGCAAGTCGCGCGGAATCGTCACGCTGGATCTCGCCGAGCCGATGCCCGCGTTGACGGTTGCGATCGTGATGCGGCGGCATGCATGGCTGACACCGGCCGCGCTACACCTCATCGAATGCCTGAAAGTTGCATCCGCAACCATCACGGCCACGGCCGACGCGTGACGCTCAGCGCACGTGCACGCCGCGCAGCTCCGTCAGCAATGCGACGAGCCGGTCGATGTGCGCATCTTCCGTGCGCCACGACGACACGCTGATCCGGAACGCCGGCCGCCCCTGCCACACGGTCGCGCCGAACCATACGTCGCCCGAGGCCTGCGCGGCGTCGAGGACCGCCGCGGTTTCCGCGTCGGTGCCGGCGCGCACGAGCACCTGGTTCAGCACGACGCGGTTCAACACGTCGTAGCCGGCCGCCCGCAGCCCGTCCGCGACCCGCGCCGCCTGCGCGCAATGCCGTTCGACCATCGTGGCCACACCGGCGCGGCCGAGCGCACGCAGCGCGGCCCAGACGGGGATGCCGCGCGCACGCCGCGAGAATTCGAGGTTCAGGTTCTTCTGCGCATCGTGCGCGCCGCTCAGGTAGACGGCGTCGCTGTTCATCGCGGTGGCAAGCGCGGCCGGGTCGCGGCAGATCACCATCGCGCCGTCGTACGGCGTGTTGAGCCACTTGTGGCCGTCGGTCGTCCAGCTGTCCGCGCCGTCGATGCCGTCGGTCAGCGCGCGCTTCGCCGACGCGCGCGCCCACAGGCCGAACGCGCCGTCCACGTGTACCCAGGCGCCGGCCGCCTTCGCGGGCGGAATCAGCGCCGCGAACGGATCGAATTCGCCGGTGTTCACTTCGCCGGCCTGCACGCAGAGGATCGTCATGTCGTCGAGCGGCGGCAACTGCGCGGGGTCGATGCGGCCGTGCGCATCGACGGGCGCGACGACGATGCGCTTCATCCCGAAACCGAGCACGCGCAGCGCCTTTTTCACCGTGATGTGCGCGAGCGCGGAGATCACGACCTTCACTTCCGGCGCGCCGATCAGGCCGTCCTCGTCGATGTCCCAGCCCTTGCGCGCGAGCAATGCGCGCCGCGCGGCCACCAGCGCGACGAGCGTGCAGGCCGTTGCGCTCGTGCCGAAGCCGACCGCGCTGCCTTCGGGCAACGCGAGCACGTCGACGACCCAGCGCGCGGCCTGCCGTTCGAGCGTCGCGGCCACCGGCGAATTCGCATACGACGACGCGCACTGGTCCCACGCAAGCATCAATCGTTCGGCCGCGGCGGCAGCCGGCAGCGTCGCGCCGATCACGAAGCCGAAGTAGTTCGGGCCGTTCGATGCGACCGTCGCGGGCGTGCCGCGCTCGTCGAGCAGGCGCAGCACGTCGTCGGCCGGGCGGCCCGTATCGGGCAGCGGTTCGTCGAAAGCGGCGAGACCGGCCAGCGCGGCCGCGTCGGGAAACGCGCGCCGGTCGGCGGTTGCAGCCAGATACGCGTGCGCGCGCCGGTCGGCGTCGGCCAGCAGTGCGAGTTCGTCCATGTCGGTTGCCTCGGTGGGAATCAGCGGTGCGTCAGAGTTGCGAGAGATCGCGGCCGAGCTGCTGGAGCGCGCCGTCGATCCGCTTGTAGTACGTGAACTTGCCGACACGCGTGGCCCGCACGAGCCCGGCATCCGCGAGGATGCGCATGTGGCGCGTGGTCGTGGCCGGCGCGATGCCGAGCTTCTCGGTGATGTACGTGCAGCACACGCCGAGCGCGTCGATATCGCCGTGCGGCTGCGGCGGGAAATGCTCGCGCGGCTGCTTGAGCCAGCGCAGCACGGCCAGACGGCTTTCGTTGGCCAGGGCGCTGATGCGGGTGACGTCGTCCATGAGATGCGGTTTCGTTTGACGTTTTGAATATTAGCTAAATGACGAAACGTGGGCAAGGGGGCGAACGGCGATGTCGGCGGGCGATGTCGTTCGCCGTTCAGGGGCACCGCCATGCGACGCGATCGCGCCTCATATGCCCTCGGCACGGTCCCTCACCTCCTGCCATCGCCACGAAACAATTTGTTACAAATAGCCGTTTTCACCCCCTCTTGAAGCGCGCGACGGGCGCCTCTATTTCGCAATCCGCCAGACATTGGCTCGGCTGCATGGCGGCGTTCCACGCGCCCCGCTACCCGCAGCCGGATTCCCTTATTGGTGATCCTTTAATCGCTCAGGAGATGGAAATGCAGATTCGTCCCCTCTACGACCGGGTTATCGTCAAGCGAATCGAAACGCAGCGGACGACGGCTTCGGGCATCGTGATACCCGATTCGGCGGCGGAAAAACCGGAACAAGGCGAAATCGTCGCAGTCGGCAACGGCCGGCTGCTGCAGGACGGCACGCTGCGCGCGCTCCAGTTGAAAGTCGGCGACCAGGTGCTCTTCGGCAAATACGCGGGCCAGACCGTCAAGGTGGACGGCGAGGAACTGCTGGTCATGCGCGAAGAGGACGTCATGGGCGTACTCGAACCCGGCTCGCAAACCGCCCGACAAGCGGCCTGACACCCGCTTCGACCGCGCCGCACCGGTGTTGGCCCGGTGTGCGCGGCATTCCGATCAACGACTTTTTCCGGAGCAATCAAAATGGCTGCAAAAGACGTGAAATTCAGCGACGGCGCGCGTAACCGCATCGTCAAGGGCGTGAACGTGCTGGCCGATGCGGTGAAGGTGACGCTCGGTCCGAAGGGCCGCAACGTGGTGATCGAGCGCAGCTTCGGCGCGCCCGTGATCACCAAGGACGGCGTGTCGGTCGCGAAGGAAATCGAGCTGAAGGAGCGCTTCGAGAACATGGGCGCGCAGATCGTCAAGCAGGTCGCGTCGAAAACCGCCGACGTGGCCGGCGACGGCACGACGACCGCCACCGTGCTCGCGCAGGCCATCGTGCAGGAAGGCATGAAGCATGTCGCGGCCGGCCTGAATCCGATGGACCTGAAGCGCGGCATCGACAAGGCCGTCGGTGCGGTGCTCGACGAGCTGCGCACGCTGTCGAGGCCGATCTCGACCCACAAGGAAATCGCGCAGGTCGGCGCCATTTCCGCGAACGCGGACGAGGCGATCGGCAAGATCATCGCCGACGCGATGGAGAAGGTCGGCAAGGAAGGCGTGATCACGGTCGAGGACGGCAAGTCGCTCGACAACGAGCTCGACGTGGTCGAAGGCATGCAGTTCGATCGCGGCTATGTCAGCCCGTACTTCATCAACGATCCGGACAAGCAGGCCGCCTATCTCGACGACGCGCTGATCCTGCTGCACGACAAGAAAATCTCGAGCATTCGCGATCTGCTGCCGATTCTCGAGGCCGCATCGAAGGCCGGCAAGCCGCTGCTGATCGTCGCGGAAGATGTCGAGGCCGAAGCGCTCGCGACGCTCGTCGTGAATGCGATGCGCGGCATCCTGAAGGTCGCCGCCGTCAAGGCGCCGGGCTTCGGCGACCGGCGCAAGGCCATGCTCGAGGACATCGCGATCCTGACCGGCGCGACGGTCATCTCCGACGAAACCGGCAAGCAGCTCGACAAGGCCACGCTCGACGAGCTCGGCCGCGCGAAGCGCGTCGAGGTGCGCAAGGACGACACGATCATCATCGACGGCGCGGGCGACGCGGCGCGCATCGATGCGCGCGTGAAGTCGATCCGCGTGCAGATCGACGAAGCGACGAGCGACTACGATCGCGAGAAGCTGCAGGAGCGCGTGGCGAAGCTCGCGGGTGGCGTCGCCGTGATCAAGGTCGGCGCGGTCACCGAAGTCGAAATGAAGGAAAAGAAGGACCGTGTCGACGATGCGCTGCATGCGACGCGCGCGGCGGTCGAAGAAGGGATCGTGCCCGGCGGCGGGGTCGCGCTGCTGCGCGCACGCGCGGCGCTGTCGGACCTCAAGGGCGCGAACGCCGATCAGGATGCCGGCATCCGGATCGTGCTGCGCGCGCTCGAGGCACCGCTGCGCGTGATCGTGTCGAATGCAGGCGACGAGCCGTCGGTCGTGATCGCGAAGGTGCTCGAGGGCAAGGGCAACTTCGGCTACAACGCGGCGACCGGCGAGTACGGCGATCTCGTCGAGGCAGGCGTGGTCGACCCGACCAAGGTCACGCGTACGGCGCTGCAGAACGCCGCGTCGATCGCGGGGCTGATCCTGACGACGGACGCAACGGTCGCCGACGCCCCGAAGGACGAAAAGCCGGTGCAAGCCGCCGCACCGGAACTCGAGTACTGACCCGGCAGCGGGTCGTGCACGCGCCGGCCAACAGTCGCGGCCGGCGCCATTCGTTCGGCGCCGCACGCTGCCATTCACGCGGCGCCGCTTTTTTCCGGCGACCGACATGAAACTCGAACTCTGCATCGACTCGAAACGGCTCGACATCGAACTCGACGACGTCGTGGCCGGACTGCTGGCCGCCCGGCTGAACCTGCCCGCGGGCACGGACAACCGGGACGCGCTCGCGCGCTATCTCGGCAAACAGGGCGAGCCCTGGAGCCTCGACGAAGAGCACATGCGCAGGCGCATCCTTCGCCGCCTGATTCTGGATATCGCCGACCCGGCGCTGGTCATCCGGCATCTCATGGCCGGCGAATGAACTCGACCGGCCCATCGGGCCGGAGCCGAGGCTGCGGCGTCACAGGCGCGCGCCTCGATCGTCCTGCCATCCCGCTGAATCGGACATCACCATGCCCAGCGAACCTCGTTCGTCCGTCCGCTCGTCGATGGGGCTGCCTGCCGGCGTGCTCGGGCGTGACTACCTGACGTTCTTGCAACTGGCAGTCGATGACGCGCTTCTCGGCAACGCGTCAAGCGACGTCGAAGCGCTGGAAGAAGCGAAAACCGCGATCCGGCTGGGCGCCATGCGCGCGGCACGGCCGGCGATGAAAGTGTTCTTCGACGGCTGCCGGTTCTGGCTCGCCAGTCACTTTCACCGCTACGAGGCGGCCCGTCGGCTCGGTGCCCGTCATCAGGAATTCTGGTGCGAGATCGCACCGGGGCCGAAGGACGATGCCGTGAGACATGCGTCGAGCGTCGCCGGCTTCACGCCCGTCCGTCATTCCTGACCGGCGGACAAAAAACCGGCCGCGCCGCGGCCTGCGCCAACCGCCCGGTGCGCCCGGTATCCGGCCGCCGCCCCGGCACGTTGCCGGTCTGGCCTAGTGGATCTCGATCGTGCGACTCAGGGTCCGCGCCGGCTCGGATTTCGGCACGGTCAGCGTCAGCACACCGTTGTCGAACTTCGCCAAGGTACGGTCGGGGTCGGCGTTTTCCGGCATCGGGATCGTGCGCACGAAGCTTCCATGGGCACGCTCCAGCCGGTAACAGCCGTTTTCCTCGCTGCGCACGTCCTGCTTTTTCTCTCCGCGCAGCACGATCGCGCCGTCCTCGACGCTCACCTTCAGATCCTCGCGCACCATTCCGGGCAGTTCGGCGGTCACGCGAAGCACCGGCCCTTCATCGACGACGTCGATGCGCGGCTGGAAGCGCGACGAACTGAAGTCGCCGAACCATCGTTCGAGCGCGCCACGGCCGGCGAACGGGTCATGAAGGAACGTCTCCACGACACGCCACGGCTCCCGCGAGCGCAGTCGCGGAATGTCGGGCCACGAGGCCTGCCACGGTTCGCTCGTTTGCGGGTTTTCCGGACCGTCCCCGTCGGACTTGCGGGCCGCGCCGCGCAGGAACTTGAACGGGTTCCATTTTTTCGGATCGGTATTCATGGCGTCCTCCGATGATGTCCTTTCCCGGGATTGCCGCGTGACAGCGGACGCCGGTGCCCCCTGCGTCCGGTTCGCGACGGGCGGCCGCACGGTCGCGGCCGCCCAGGCTCCCGATTTGCCGTTGACGAAGGTCAACCGGTCTTGACTTCGATGCGCCGCGGGCGCGCCTCGTCGCGACGTGGGAGGGTCAGTTTCAACACGCCGTCCCGGAGGCTCGCCTCGATCTTCGACGTGTCGAAGTCCGGCGACAGCGTGAACGTCCGCGCGAAGTGCGGCTCCCGGACCTCCGCATGCTGCAGGCGCAGTTGGGCGGGCGTCGGCACCGCCGCCTCGGCCTCGATCGAGAGGCTGCCGTCGTGAACCTTGACGTCCAGCTTGTCCTTCGTCACGCCGGGCAGATCCGCCCACAGGGTGATGCCCTGGCTGTCCTCGTATATGTCGACGGCCGGCGTGAGGGTGATCCGGCGCGCGGGCTGTTCCGTGGCGCGACGCGTGACGGCGGACGGGTCGCGTTCAGCCAGTTGGGTCGTGTCGTTCATGATCGCCTCCTTGCGTTACTGGACAGAGATGGCGCGCGGCCTCGACGACTCGCGCTTGCCGACGCTGATCGACAGGCAGCCGTTGTCGTAGCGCGCCTGGACCTTGTCGGGATCGGCCGTGTCGGGCAACTCGATGACGCGCCGAAAGGTGCCGGCAAAGCGCTCCTGCGCATAGGTGCGCGTCTCGCTTCCCGTGTCGGGTTGGGTCGACCGCCGCTCGCCGCTGATGATCAGCAGTCCCTTGTCGATCGACACATCGAGTGCGTTGGCATCGATTCCCGGCGCGAATGCGACGATCTCGATCGACTCGTCGGTCGCGCCGATGTTGATCTGCGGAAACGTGCCGGACCGGCCGGCGCGGATGCTGGACGGGAAGCCGCCGAAGCGTTGCGCCATCTGCTGCTGCAGGCGGTCCAACTCGCTGAAGAAGTCGGTTCCGAAGTAAAGATCGCTCATGATCGTATCCTCCTCGAGTGCAGCCGGGAGGCGAACGGGCCTACGCGCTCCAGTTCGCCTGCCGGACTGCCGGCAAACAAATCGAAACACGCAGCGCGCGGGATGAGGTCACTCGCGCGTCTGCCTAAGCGAAAATCAAGATAGGCACTCCGCGGAAAATTTCAAGCCGGGCCGGCGGATTTTCGCACTTGAAATTCCGGTGCTGGAACCTATCATCGCAGCGACCCGGAACTGCATGCGGAGAACGTCATGGAATTCGACACGGACTGGCTCACGCTGGGCAGGCATCGCGTCCGGCTGCGCTCGACGAAAGGCTTTCCGACCGAAACGATGCGCACCGTGACCGAGGTCGTCCGGCTCGCGATCGACCACAACATGAGCGCGCGGGCGCGGCTCGTCGAAGTCGTCTGCCGGCAGGAGCGGACCTACGACGTGCTGGTCGGCACGACGATGGCGGAGGACCAGGTTTGTGCACCGCAACTTGAAGCGGCGGTGGCGGTCGTGCTGGGCCTGCTGCCCGAGCAGATCAACATCACGGTCACCCCCGTCACGCAAAAGGAGGTCGACCTGCACTTCGGCGTGTACGAGCGGATGCTGTCGGAGAAGCTGAGTACGACGCCACCGATCCGCGGACCGGCCGGTCCGCCGCCCGAAAACAGCCTGGCCGGATGACGGGAAGGCCGTTGCGCCGGGTGTGCCACGTCGGACGTTCACCCCGACCGGCCGCGCCTTGATCCACCGAAACAGCGGCATACGCGCCCATTGCCTCAGTTGATCCGTATCGGCGTGATCGGGCTGCGGCCCGGCGAAGCCGCCGCGATCGCGAAACGGATGCACGAGCGAGATGAACAGCAGCCCGTCCGGCTTCAGCACGCGGCGCGCCTCGTGCAACGCGCGCTGCATGTCGTCGAGGTCCATCAGCACGTTGTACGTCATCACGAGATCGAAGCTGGCATCGTCGAACGGCAGCGCCGCCGCGTCGGCCAGTTGATAGCGATGCGCGGAATCGGCATGACGCGCGGCGTCGAGCATCGCGGGCACCGCGTCGCTCGCGTGTCACGTCGTCGCCAGCGCCTGCGCCAGCCTGTCGATCAACGCACGCACGCGCCTCGGCTGCGCGGCGCTGCCCGGATAGACGATCTGCAGATCGACGTCGCCCGGCGAGAACGCACCGAGCACCTCGACCAGTGCGCCGGACGCCAGATCCTGTTCGACGTCGACCAGCGACTTCAGCGCAACGCCATGCCCCGCGATGCACCACGCGCGCACGAGCGCGCCGTCGTTGGCCACGCGGCGGCCACGCACCATCACGCGCTTCGGTTCGCCATCGATGCTGAACGGCCATTCGGCATACAGGTCCGGCCCGAAGCGCATCACGATGCAGTCGTGAGCGGCGAGCTCGTCCGGATGCACCGGCGTGCCGTGCGCGGCGAGATACGCAGGCGACGCGCACACCACGCGCCGCGCGCGGCCGAGCAAACGGCTGCGCAGCGAACTGTCCGCAAGCGTGCCGCGGCGGATCGCGAAATCGAGCCCCTGGCCGACGAGATCGACGTAGCCGTCGCCGAGATGCAGGTCGACCGTCACGCCTGGATGCTCGGCCAGAAACGCATCGACGACGGGCACCACGCGCTCGCGCCCGAGATCGGCCGGCGCACTCAGCCGCACGGGCCCCGACAATGTCTGCACGCCGAGCCGCACGCGGCTTTCGAGTTCGTCGGCCTCGGCCAGCAGGCGCCGCGCGCCGTCGACGAGCGTGCGGCCCTCGTCGGTCAGGCTGATCGCGCGCGTCGTGCGCGTGAGCAACGCCGCGCCGTAGTGGCGCTCGAGCGCCGTCAGCCGCTCGGACACCGTGGCCGGCGACAGGCCGACCTCGCGGCCCGCCGCGGCCAGCCCGCCCTTCTCCACGATGCGCAGGAACAGCGCGAGGTTGTCGAGCAGCATTGTTCGCCTCTTCCGAAGGATATTTTCGCTATCTTCAGGATTATCAGGAAAAGTCGCAAACGATACATTGAGTGGCCGACGATCGACATGCGGCCCCGCTCGCTCACCCGACCAAAGGAAACGCAGATGGAATACCGTACGCTCGGCCGTTCCGGCCTCAAGGTTCCCGTCCTGAGCTTCGGCGCAGGCACCTTCGGCGGCACCGGCCCGCTGTTCGGCGCATGGGGCAACACGGGCGTCGATGAAGCGCGCCGCCTCGTCGACATTTGCCTCGAAGCCGGCGTCAACCTGTTCGACACGGCCGACGTGTATTCGGACGGCGCGTCCGAGCGCGTGCTCGGCGCGGCGATCAAGGGGCGTCGCGACCAGGTGCTGATCTCGACGAAAACGGGCTTGCCGACCGGCGACGGTCCGAACGATGCAGGCACATCGCGCGCGCGGCTCGTGCGCGCCGTCGACGACGCACTGCGCCGCCTCGACACCGACTACATCGACCTGCTGCAGCTGCACGCATTCGATGCGGGCACGCCGGTCGAGGAAGTGATGTCGACGCTCGACGATCTCGTGCGCGCGGGCAAGCTGCGCTACATCGGCGCCTCGAACTTCGCCGGCTGGCAGATCATGAAATCGCTCGCAGCGGCCGATCGGCACGGCTGGTCGCGCTATGTCGCCAACCAGGTCTACTACTCGCTCGTCGGCCGCGACTACGAATGGGACCTGATGCCGCTCGGCGCCGACCAGGGCCTCGGCGCACTCGTGTGGAGCCCGCTCGGCTGGGGCCGGCTCACCGGCAGGATCCGCCGCAACGCGCCCCTGCCCGAAGGCAGCCGCCTGCATGAAACGGCCAGCTACGGGCCGCCGGTCGACGACGCACGCCTGTACGACGTGGTCGATGCACTCGACGCGATCGCGGAGGAAACCGGCAAGACGGTGCCGCAGATCGCGCTGAACTGGCTGCTGCAGCGGCCGACCGTGTCGTCGGTGATCGTCGGCGCGCGCAACGAGGAACAGTTGCGGCAGAACCTCGGCGCGGTCGGCTGGGCGCTGACCGATGCGCAGGTCGCGAAGCTCGATGCGGCGAGTGCTGTCGAAGCGCCTTATCCGTACTTCCCGTATCGCCGGCAGGCGGCGTTCGCGCGGTTGAACCCGCCGCTGCGCGGGTAAGCCTCCTCGCCGTACCCGTCCGCGCATCCCGAACGTGTTGCCGGGTCGTCATGATCCTGTTGTGCGGCCGCTTGCGCGTTGGCCGTGGCACCATGAAATGCCGCCGGCCTGGGCCTACCCATGGTGCCGTGAACTTCCTATCGTGGAGACCTGCGACGCGTCGGCAGGATCGGCCGCGCGCGCCCTTCTCATCGAAAGGCCCGCCAACATGAATGCCAACGACACCGGACTGGCCGTACGCGCGGTCACGGAAGACGACTACGACCAGTGGCTGCCGCTGTGGGACGGCTATAACCGCTTCTACGGCCGTTTCGACGACACGGCCCTGCCGATGCGCATCACGCAGCTCACGTGGTCGCGCTTCTTCGACGCCTACGAACCGGTGCATGCGCTCGTCGCCGAGCGCGCAGGCCGGCTCGTCGGGCTCGTGCATTTCCTGTATCACCGCAGCACGACGCTGGCCGGACCGACCTGCTACCTGCAGGACCTGTTCACGCTCGACAGCGAGCGCGGCCAGGGCGCCGGCCGCGCGCTGATCGAGGCCGTGTACGACACCGCGCGTGCGCGTCGCGCCGAACGCGTGTACTGGCAGACGCACGAGACGAATCACACGGCGATGCGGCTGTACGACACCGTCGCGGAAAAGCCGGGGGCCGTGCTCTACCGGAAGGAGTTGTCGCGCTGAAAGGGATGAAAACAGGTGTCGGAATGCTGGCCGTCTCACGTCGACAAGCCACAGTAGCCCAGGGGATACGAGATCCGTCGTTCCATCGGTTTCTGCATCCCCACGGCTACCCGTTCAACGCGTCAATTCATGTTCTCATCCGGACAGGCGAACCCATCGTCGTCGCCCGACCTTGACCGCCCGCGCTCACCCCACCGGCCGCGCCTTGATCCACAAAAACAGCGGCACGCGCGCCCATTGCTTCAGTTGATCCGTATCGGCGTGATCGGGCGGCGGCTCGCGTAGCGACACGATCGCGAGCCACGCCGCTTCCAGCGCTTCCATGTACGCCTGCAGCGGCAGCGACCAGCCCGCGAAGTGCATCGACAGCCCGTCGCGCGTTTCCACGCCGTCGAAATGCGCGCGCCCGAAATAGCTGCCCTTCAGCACGAACGGCGCGTCGGGCTGCGGCCCCGCGAAGCCGCCGCGATCGCGGAACGGATGCACGAGCGAGATGAACAGCAGCCCGTCCGGCTTCAGCACGCGGCGCGCCTCGTGCAACGCGCGCTGCATGTCGTCGAGGTCCATCAGCACGTTGTACGCCATCACGAGATCGAAGCTGGCATCGTCGAACGGCAGCGCCGCCGCGTCGGCCAGTTGATAGCGATGCGCGGAATCGGCATGACGCGCGGCGTCGAGCATCGCGGGCACCGCGTCGCTCGCGGTCACGTCGTAGCCGAGCGCCTTCAGCTCGCGGCTCACGCGGCCCTCGCCGCAGCCGATCTCCAGGGCGGTGCCGGTGCCGCGGCCGATGTAGGCCGCGAGCCCGGCGCGGTATTTCCAGAATGCGTCGTGGCCCGGCTTGCCGGCCCAGCCGATCCATTGGTCGGCCACCTGCGTCCAGTGTTCGGTGATGGCTTTCGTGTTCGTCATGTCCGCTTCCGCCCGGTATTCGTCGTTGCCCAGGATGCGCATGGTAAGCCGAAGCGGCGAACGGCGCGGGCGGATTGGCCATCCGGCCGGTTTCCGTTTCCGGCCGCGACGTCCTACAGTTACGGGAAACAACCCGTGCCGCCGCGCATCGCCCCGTTCGACGATGCGCACCCGATTCCGAGGAAAATCCATGCCGAGCATCCTGGCCGCCCCCGCCGATCTCCCGCCGAGCGCCGTCGCGGCGGAAACGCGCATGGTGCACGACGTCGCGACGCTGAAGCCGTCCGACTACCGTGCGGCGGACGGCGCGTCGTGGGTCATCTCGACCATCACGCCGGCAAAGGACAGCGGGCAGAACGTCACCGGCACGACGGTTTTCGACACCGCGAAAGGCCGCACCGTCCCGGTGCCCGACGCGCGCCGCCGCTACGCGAATCGCGGCACGTGGCAGGTCGTCGCGAGTTCGAGCCCCGCCGTGCCGGCGACGGGCCATTACGACTGGCTGACGCTCGCGTGGCTGCCGATCAACCGGCGGCCGCTGCCGCAAACGCCCGAGCACCTGTATTCGCCGTTCATTCACGGCGGCACGATCGTGTACCGGTGGAATCCGGCGGCGGAAGGCGGTGAGCAATTCGGCAACGTCAGGATGATCTTTCCGGCATGGACGCAGCAGGTGGCCGACGCGCTGCGATCTGCACCGGCAGCCGCGCCCGCCAGCGTGCCTGCGCTCGATCGGCTGAATGCCGACCGCAATCCGATGACCGCCGTGCTCGACTTCGGCGACGCGCTGCGCGACGAACCGGTCGAGCGGATCGTCGCGCGGCTGCCGGCGTTGCTGCAGGTCAAGGACCTGCATGAACTGTCGGCGCTCGTGTTCCTGTGCCTGTCCGGGTCGCGCGCCGAAGACCGGCCGCGTCTCGTCGAAAGGATCGACGCAGCCATCGCGGGCACCGATGACCCGGCACGCCTGCTGGCAATCGCGTACGGGACGTTCGCCGCGGGGCGGGCGCAACCGGTACCGTTTGGCGACCCGGCGCGGATCGCACTCATCAACGACGTATTCGGCGCGCTGAAACGGCGGACGTCGGCACTCGGCGTACCGGTTACGGAAGGGTCGCCGTGGTACGAGTTCTTCACCGCGTATCGGCTAGGCGAATCGGCATCCCGCAACGGCCAGTAATCGCTCGTCAATAGACGACCTCGCAAACGCAATGGCGAATCCCCATCGCCGTCCACCACTCACCGTGCATTGTCCCGGCCATTCATTGGCGTACTCACACCGCGACGAATAAACACCGATTCGATTTTCGATCTATTCGTCGAATTGAATCCGGTCGCCCCGTGTTAAATTCCCGCCCGGCCACAGAGCCAATTCAAATAACCCAAATCAAAAGACCAAATCATGAAATCTCTTTTCCGCCACGCCGCGCTGGCATTCGTGACGATCGGCTTCCTGTCGGGCTGCGCCAGCAGCGTGACACGCGACGCCAGCGATCCGGCCGGGGCCGCCGTGACCGCATCGACGACGAAATTCGGCACGAAACCCGTGATCGTGAAGGTCACGCTCGACAATGCCGCGCAGGAAGCGTTGAAAGACAACCTGAAGTTCGACGCGAAGAAACTGCAGGAAAAAATCGAAAGCGCACTGGATGCACGCAAGCTGCTGGCAAAGGCGGATTCGACCGATGCCATGCATCTGAACGTCGAAGTCAACAGTATTCGCGTGCGCTCGAGCTTCTCCGCCGTCATGTTCGGTTTCATGGCCGGCAACGATCACGTCGACGGCACCGTGACGCTGCTCGACGCCGACAACCACCCGATCGACCGTTTCAAGGTGTCGGCATCGTATGCACTCGGCGGCATCGCCGGCGGGATGGACGACACGCGCATGAACTGGCTGTACGAGAAGTTCACCGAGAAGACGCTGACCACGCTCGAACCGGCGGCCGGCGCGCAGCAGGCTGACGCGGCACCGGCTGCTTCGAAGAAGCTGTAAGACTCGACGCTCGACGGGCCGCGGATGCGCGGCGCGTCGAGCCACGGCGGCATCCCCGTGCCGCCGGCGACGAACGGCCGCGCCGAGCGCAAGCCGGGCGTCAAGCAATGCGCGAGTGAATGCCCTGTGCTCGCATGTGGCAGCGTTCCTATTCCGTTGAACCAGCCGATATGAACCGGATTGCGGCCGCGCCCACCGACCGCCACAAGGCATTCACGCCCGCATGCACCGCGCTGAAAAAGCGGCCGCTCGCAAAAGGAGCGGCCGTCAAGGAGAGATCCCTGTTCGGGATACCGGAGGACACCACATCTCGCCGGTATGCGTATTGTTGACGAGCGGTATTCCGCTGACCATCAGACCAGTCTGATTCGCAGCCCTTCCGAATGTCGGTCACGGTCCTGCTCCACGCGCGTTCACCGAATCCGCAACACGCCGTTACGTTCTCGAAGGGAACCGCGTTGCGCGGCAACCGGTCGAAACGCCGCATGACCGTCGACGGTTTCATCGCCGCGGCGGACAATCCCTTCTCCTTCCCCGCTCGTTCACCTCCACCCATCCCTTTCATGCTGAGCATCGGTCCCTTCTCGATTCGCGTCGTCGCGGTCGCCGTCGCCGCGCTGCTGGCGTGGCTCGTCGCGCGTTTCATCCAGCGCCGCCCGCCTGACGGACATCACAAGACCGCCTCGAGCCTGATCCTGGACGTGCTGCTGCTCGGGCTGATCGCCGCGCGCGCCGGCTACGTCGCGCAGTGGTGGCCGGACTATGCGGCATCGCCGCGCTCGATCGTCGCGCTCGGCGACGGCGGTTTCGACTGGCGTATCGGTGTTGCGGCCGCCCTGGTGTTCGCGGGCTGGCGCTTGCGCCGCCTGCCCGCGCTGCGTCGACCGGTGTTGGCCGGCATCGTCGCGGGCCTCGGTGCGTGGGGGATCGCGCAAGGCACGCTGGCGACGTTGCAGCAGAGCGCCGCGCCGCTGGCCGCGCTGCAACTCCGCGCGCTCGATGCCGCGCCCGTGTTGCCGGCAAGCTTCGTCGGCAAGCCGGTGGTCGTGAACCTGTGGGCGACGTGGTGCCCGCCGTGCCAGCGCGAAATGCCGATTCTCGAACAGGCGCAGCGCGACCATCCCGACATCACGGTGCTGATGCTCAACCAGGGCGAAAATGCGCAGGTCGTGCGCGCATTCCTCGAACAAAAGGGCCTGCGCTTCGATCACGTGCTGCTCGATCCGTCGCTGCATGCGATGCATGCGTACGGCTCGCGCGGGCTGCCGACCACCTTGTTCTTCAACGCGCGAGGTGAACTCGTCGAGTCGCACATGGGCGAGCTGACCGCCGCGCGGCTGAAGGACGCCATCGCGCAACGCTTCGGGCAGTAACGCCCGCGGGGCGGCCGGTTGGGCGGCACCGGAATCAGACACGTCCGATAGGCCCTGCGGCGCGTCGTCCGTACACTCGGGCGCATGAATTCGCTGAATCCAACCTCATTCGACACGGTACGCGATGCCGTCCGGCAATGCGTGCATCGTCCGTCGTTCATCCGCAAGCTCGACGTCGCGGTACTCGCGCTGATCGTCGCGAGCGTGCTCGTCGTGATGGCCGACAGCGTGCAGGAACTGCACGCGCAATACGGCCGCACGCTCTACGCGGCCGAATGGGCGTTCACGCTGCTGTTTTCGGCCGAATACCTGCTGCGTCTGTTCACCGCGAAGCGGCCCGCCGCGTATGCGCGCAGTTTCTTCGGCATCGTCGATCTCGTGTCGGTACTGCCGACCTATCTCGCGTTCTTCTTCCCCGGCCTGCATGCGCTGATCGACGTGCGGCTGCTGCGCTTGCTGCGCGTGTTCCGCATTCTCAGGCTGTCGATCTATCTCGAGGAAGGGCAGATGCTGATCCGCGCACTCGCGCGCGCGCGTCGCAAGATCTTCGTGTTCATCGGCGGGATGTTCGTGCTCGTCGTGATTCTCGGCACGGTGATCTTTCTCGTCGAAGGGCCCGAGCACGGGATCACGAGCATTCCGGTGGGCGTCTACTGGGCGGCGGTGACGATGAGCACGACCGGCTACGGCGATCTCACGCCCGTCACGCCGCTCGGCCGGCTGATCACGTCGTGCGCGATCCTGCTCGGCTACGGGATCATCGCGTTTCCGACGGGGATCATGGGCGCGGAACTCGTCGCGTCGGCGCTCGAGCGCAAGCGCGCGGGCGATGCACGTGCCGGCTGTTGTCCGCATTGCGGCAGCGTGTTGCCGAAGGACGATGCGGCCGGTGCCGCGGCGCACGATTCACGCCCGGCCACGCCGCCGGCGGAATAAGACCGGGCCGCTTCAGCTCGACTCCGCGACCACCGGCACGGGCGCCAGTCCCTTCTTCGTCATCCGCCCTGCCCGCCGAACGTCTTCACGAACTCCGACAGGCCCGTCAGCATGATCTGCACGCCGACGCACAGCAACAGGAACGCGGACACGCGCATCGCGACCTTCGTGCCCTCTCCACCGAGATAACGCGCGAGCGTCGTCGCGCGGCTGTAGGTCTGCCAGATCGCGAACGCGACCAGTGCCGCGACCGCCACCGACACCACACCCGACAACAGATAGTCGGCGGCCGTATGCGCGCGGTTCGCATGCAGCGCGATACCGGCCGCGATCGAGCCGGGCCCGATCGTCAGCGGCACCGTGAGCGGAAAAAACGCACGCGTCATCAGCTTCTGCAAGTCGTCACCATGCACGGCAACGTCGCCGCCCGCCGGCACGTCCGGCGCGTTCAGCATCGACCAGCCGGCCACCGCCACCGCGAAGCCGCCGCCGATGCGCAGCGCCTCCATCGAAATCCCGAAGAAGTTCAGCACCGGCGCGCCGACGAAGAAGATCACAAGCAGCGTGAAAAACACGTTCGTCGCGAGCTGCTTCGACAGCGTCGCGCGCTCGGCTTCGGTCAGCGATTGCGTGCGCTCGAGAAACACGAACGCCATGCCGAACGGGTTGATGATGCCGATCAGGCCCGTGAAGCCGAACAGGATTTCAGGGATCAGGCGGTCGAGCTGCATCGCGATCGTGCTCTCCGGTGACGAACGGGAATAAAAAAGCGGCCAGTCGAGAAGACCGGCCGCGAAGAGGAGATATCTCCATGATCCGGCACACGGGGTATGCCGGGCCGCAGAAACCGAATTGTCGGGAATGTGAACCGGGAAGGGAATCAGCCGAGTCCGATTCTGTCGTCGCAGACCATCAGCATCGCGACGGCCGATCCCGGACAGACACCCTGAAACTGGCTGGACGCCAACAACGGCTCGGGCACATCCTCGCGGGCAATACGGACGAAACCGTGCCCGGCGAAGTAGTCTTCCGCCGTCGTGGTCAGCAACCCGATCGACCGGACGGCCCGCGCGCGGCATTCCGCGAGCAGGCGGGCCACCAGCATCCGCCCGACGCCGGCGCGACGCGCGTGCTCGACGACGGCGATCGAACGCACGAGCGCATGGCGTCCGTGGAACTCGATTCCGCCACACCCCACGATGCCGGATGCCGCGTCGGCCACAACGAAATGCGGCAGAGACAAGGCGACGCCCTCGGTCGGCAAGCCGCTGGCTCGAAGCAGTGCTTCGATCGAGGCCAGATCGGACTCGGTCGCTTGACGAACAGGTACCATGGTTCCACTCCCGGTTTGCAGTGACGTCGCTGGATCCAGCACGCTCCAGCCAATCCAACGCCGCGCAACGAAACGTGCCTGAGCGTCTCGGCGTTGATTCGACAACGAACGCTAGATACGCGCTTGATTGACGCGTTTCGACAGTGCCTCCGCGCTTTCTTTCCGCTCGCTGTACCGGTCGACCAGATAGGGGCCGACGTCGCGCGTCAGCAGCGTGAACTTCACCAGTTCCTCCATCACGTCCACCACCCGGTCGAAATACGCCGACGGCTTCATCCGCCCGGCTTCGTCGAACTCCATGAACGCCTTCGCCACCGACGACTGGTTCGGGATGGTCAGCATGCGCATCCAGCGCCCCAGCACCCGCATCTGGTTCACCGCGTTGAACGACTGCGAACCGCCGCTCACCTGCATGACCGCGAGCGTCTTGCCCTGCGTCGGCCGCACGGCGCCGACCGACAGCGGGATCCAGTCGATCTGCGACTTCATGATCCCGGTCATCGCGCCGTGCCGTTCCGGCGAGCACCACACCATCCCTTCCGACCACATCACGAGTTCGCGAAGCTCGACCACCTTCGGATGATGCTCGGGCGCGTCGTCGGGCAGCGGCAGGCCGCTCGGATTGAACACGCGCACCTCGGCGCCCATCGCCGTCAGCAGGCGCCCGGCTTCCTCGACCAGCAGGCGGCTGAACGAACGTTCACGCAACGAACCGTAGAGCAGCAGCAGTCGCGGCGGATGGGTCGAAGGCGACGCCGGCCGCAGCCGGGCGGCGTCCGGCACGCGAAACAGCGCGGCATCGAGTTGCGGCAGATCGTTCACGTGGTCGGTCATGTCTGGATTCCCTGGTGTGTGCTCAGGTCCGGCGCGCGTACCAGTCCTTCGACCGGTTGACGATGCGCACGACCAGCAGCATCGCCGGCACCTCGATCAACACGCCGACGACGGTGGCCAGTGCCGCGCCGGAATGGAAGCCGAACAGGCTGATCGCGGCCGCGACCGCCAGTTCGAAGAAGTTGGACGCGCCGATCAGCGCCGACGGGCATGCGACGTCATGTTGCTCGCCGACCGCACGATTGAGCCAGTACGCGAGCGCCGAGTTGAAAAACACCTGGATCAGAATCGGCACCGCGAGCAGCGCGATCACCAGCGGCTGCTTCAGGACCGCTTCGCCCTGGAACGCGAACAGCAGCACGAGCGTCGCCAGCAGCGCGGCGATCGACCACGGGCCGATCTTGGTCATCGCGGCGTCGAACGCCGCGTTGCCGTGCGCGAGCAGACGCTTGCGCAGGATCTGCGCGAGGATCACCGGCATGACGATGTACAGCACGACCGACGTGAACAGCGTCGCCCACGGCACCGTGATCGCCGACATGCCGAGCAGCAGCCCGACCAGCGGCGCGAACGCGATCACCATGATGCTGTCGTTCAGCACGACCTGCGACAACGTGAACAGCGGATCGCCGCCCGTCAGCCGGCTCCAGACGAACACCATCGCCGTGCACGGTGCGGCGGCCAGCAGGATCAGCCCGGCGACGTAGCTGTCGAGTTGTTCCGCCGGCAGCAGCGGTGCAAACAGATGGCGGATGAACAGCCAGCCGAGGAACGCCATCGAGAACGGCTTGACCAGCCAGTTCACGACGAGCGTGACGCCGAGGCCTTTCACGTGCCGGCGCACGTCACGCAATGCGCCGAAGTCGACCTTGACGAGCATCGGGATGATCATCACCCAGATCAACAGCCCGACCGGCAGATTGACCTGTGCGTACGCCATCCGGCCGATCTGCTGGAACAGGCCGGGCAGCCACTGGCCAAGCGTGATGCCTGCCACGATGCATGACGCGACCCAGACCGTCAGGTAGCGTTCGAAGAAGCTGATCGCGGGTTGCGCGGCGGCCGCTCCGGGCGGCGTGACGGGGGACGTGTTCATCTGACAAGGTTCGTTTTCGAAGCCGCCGGCGGTCGCGTGTCGCGCACGCCGCGCGGCGCATGATCAGTTTTGCGAGATCCCGACCAGCGCTGCCTGGAGTTCGGCATCGCTGATGCGATCGAGCGGCAGCGCCAGCAACTGCAGCATCCGGTAACCGATCGCCTGCCGCGTCAGTTCGAACGCGAGACGCTTGCCTTCGTCGCCGCCCGTCGCGTTCGACGGATCGGCATAGCCCCAATGGATCTTCACGGGGCTGCCGGGCCAGTACGGGCACGGCTCCGACGCCGCGCTGTCGCACACGGTGATGACGACGCGCATGCGGGGCGCGCCGTCGCCGACGAATTCATCCCAGTTCTTGCTGCGGTAGCCGTCGACGTCGACGCCCGCGTTCGTCAGCGCCGCCAGCGCGAACGGATTGAGGCGGCCGCTCGGCGCACTGCCGGCGCTGTAGGCCCGCACGTCCTTGCCGAGTTTCGCGGCCCAGTGGTTGAGCATGCCCTCGGCCAGCACGCTGCGGGCCGAGTTGTGGGTGCAGAGGATCAGGACGTTCGTGGTCATGAAAGGCGGGCGCGAGCGCGCTTCAGGATTCGCAGGCGCCGGACGGCGCGCATGCCGGCACCGGCGAGCAAGGATGGCCGCCGCAGCAGTTCTCCGTGAGGTAGGCCAGCAGGCCGTTCATCGTCGCGAAGTTCGCGCAATAGAACACGAAGCGGCCTTCCTGCCGGCTGGTCACGAGCCGCGCATGCGCGAGTTCTTTCAAGTGGAAGGACAGCGACGACGGCGGGACCTCGAGCAGCGTGGCGATCTGGCCGGCCGGCATGCCTTGCGGCCCGGCCTGCACCAGCGCGCGAAACACCGCGAGGCGCGACTCGTGCGCGAGCGCCGCGAGAGCGGCAATGGTCTGGTTCGTTTCCATTATTCGATAATAGTCGAAATATGGAAACCAGGGAAGTCGCGTCGAGGCGCACGTCGCCCGAGAGCGCGCTGTCCCCGAGAAGAGATGCGCCGGGCCCGCACGCCACGCGTCCCGGTCAGCGCCCGATCAATCGCGTGTGGCTCGGCAGATCGACCGACAGATCGGTGCCGCCCGCGGCCGGCCGTGACGTGTCGCGCGTCACCGCGAGCCATTGCGTGAACTCGGCGGCAGTCATGCCGACGGCCTGGGCCGAACTCGACACCGGCGCGTCCGCCGTGCGTGCGGCCGGCTGCGCCTGCAGCGTCGCCTCGCGAGACGCGACGGCTGTGTTCGGCGCCGCGTCCCGTGCCTTCTTGCCGCGCAACGTGGCGGCAGGCTTCGCCGCCGCACGCGCCGCGACCGCGACCGGCTTCCTGCTTGCCGGCGAGGCGCGTTCCGCAAGCGGCGCCGCGGCTTCCGCAACGACGGCATCCGATGCGATGACCATCGCAATGGCAACCGGCGCGCTCGCCGACGCGCGGCCCGCCTGCGCCGCACGCGATTCCGCGGACACGGTTTTCGCCACGACGGTCGCCGCACGGGCCGCCTGTTCACCCGCCGACGCAGCACGATCGGCCGATACGATCGCGACTTCCGCGGATCGGCCGGTCGCCTGTGCAACCTCCGTGGCGGCGACCGCAGCCGTGGGCGCCACCGAGATCGACGCCTCGTACACCGCGCCGTGCCCGGCCGCATGCTGACGTTCATCGACGAAATGCGTCGCGAAGATGCACGCCGCGCCGAACAGCGCGCACGCCATCAACGTCAGCCGCCAGCGCCGGCGCAACGGATGCGGCCTGACCCACGCGCGGTTATCCGAACCGAAATCCTCCGCGCGCACGGCCTTCGCGGCCTTGTGCGCCTTCGTTGCGCGCGACGCGACCGCGGCCTGCGCCGAGGCCGGCGGCGCCGCGTGACGCGCGCGCTTCAGATCGAACACGACCGGAGTCGGCCGGCGGCTCGCCACGAACGGCCGGCGTCGCCGGCCGTACGGCGGCGGCACGTCCGAGAACGGAAGTGCGAGCGGAATCGCGTATTGCCCGGTGATGTCCTGCATGCTCATGATGTCGACGACGCATTGCGCGACCTCCGCCGCCGCAATCCGTGCTCCCGTAGTTGAACGAATGGCTCCGAGTATCGCCGTCGCACCGGTTGCGGTAAATCGGACTGCGTCACCTTCAGTCCGATCCGGCAGTCAGCCTGGTCCTACCGTCCCCGGGGACCGGAGCGGACGATGCGTCGCCGCGCCGTCGCCGTCAGAACCGGCCGCGCAGGCCGATGAACACTTCGTTCGACGACAGCTTCGCCTTCAGCTGCTCGTCGCGCGCGTTGATGCGGTTCGCGAACGTGTTGAAGCCTGTCTCGACGTTGCCCATGTCGACATAGCGATACCCGAGGTCGATCGAGAAACGCTTGTTGATCGCATAGCTCACGCCGGCGCCGGCCGAGTAGGCGAGGTTGGTCTGCGTCTTCGATGCGAAGCGGCGCGCGTCGTTGGTCTGCCAGCCGTCGGCCGACACGATCGCGACACCAATGCCGAGCGTGCCGTACACGGAGAAGCCGCGGCCGAGATCGACATCCTTGTAGCCGTTCAGCATCAGGCGTTGCGCCGACACGTGGAATTCGTTCGCGTTCGCATCGAACGGCGCCCAGTAGCTGACGAAGTTGTTGTTGCGCTTGAACACGTATTCGCCTTCCGCGCGCCAGCCGTTGCCGAACTGGTAGCCGAGGCCGAGCGAGCCGGTGACGTTCGAGCCCGTCTCCGGGCCGCCGACGCGGCTCGCGACGCGCGGGCTCGTCAGCTCCATGTTCACCGCGTTGTCGAACGCGCCGATGATGCGGCCCGTCGCGTAGTAGCCGGCGTCGCTCGTGTCGGCGGCCTTCTTCGGCTCCGGCACGGCGACGTTGTCGGCGAAAGCGGCACCCGAGAACAGCAGGGCGAGCGTGGAGGGCAGGGCAAAGCACTTGATCATGATGAATCCGGTTCCTTGACGATGAATGGCTTGTCGGAGAAACCGTCATCGTAGGAACCGCGCGACGATCGTTGCACCCGGTCGCGTACGGGTCGCGCCTCCGTAGCGCTACGGAGGCGACCCGCCCGCGAGCGCCGCGTAATCGCGCACGAGCTCGACCAGCGACGCGACCTGCAGCTTGTCGAACACGTTCGCGCGATAGGTTTCGACCGTGCGCGGCGACAGCCCGAGCGCGCGCGCGATCGCCTTGTTGCTCCAGCCGCGCACGATGCCGTCCAGCACCTCGCGTTCGCGCGCGCTCAGCGTGGCGACACGGGCCGCGCGCACGTGGTCCGCATCGCCCTGCCCGCGCCGCGTGGCCTGCCGGCGCAGCGCCTGCTGGACCGCGTCGATCAGCTCGTCGTCGTCCGCCGGCTTGCGCAGGAAATCGAGCGCGCCGCGCTTGAACGCACGCCGGCACGCGTCGACGTTGCCGTGGCCCGTCATCACGATCACCGGCAGGTCGCGCCGCGCACGCAGCGTGTCGAGCGCGTCGAGGCCGCTCATCCCCGGCATCCGGATGTCGAGCAGCACGCAGCCGAGCGCCACGTCATCCGCATCGGCAAGAAAGGCCGATGCGTCCGCATAACGGCGCGTCGCGACACCCACCGTGCGCAGCAGCAGCGCGAGCCCGTCGCGCACGGCTTCGTCGTCGTCGACGATCGCGACGACCGATGCGTCGTGCGTCGAATGCCGCGAATCGTTCATGCGGCCTCCCCTGCCAGCGGCAACAGCAGCGCGGCCTCGACGCCGCCCGACGGCCGATTGCGCAGCGTCAGCGTGCCACCCTGCCGCTGCGCGAGCGTGTCGCACAGCGGCAGCCCGAGTCCGAGCCCGCGTGCACGCGTCGTGAAGAACGGTTCGAACAGGCGCGGCAGCGCGTCTTCCGGCACGCCGGGGCCGTTGTCGACGACGCTGAAGCGGTAATGCCCGCCGACGCGTGCGCCGCTGATGCGAATCTCGCCGCGCGATGCGCGCGCGCCGGCGAGCGCGTCGCGCGCGTTCTGGATCAGGTTGTGCAGGATCTGCTCGACCGCGATCGGCTCGGCGAACGGCCGCGCGCGCGCCGCCGCGTTGTGCCAGCCGAGCGCGATGTGCTCGCGCGCGCAGTCGTCGCGGTACAGGAACAGCAGCGCATTCACGATCGCGTCGGGATCGAGCGTGCGGCGCTCGCCGCCGTGCGCGGTGGTCACCGCTTCACGCATGCGCTCCAGGATCGCCGCCGCGCGCTTCGCCTGCGCGACGCTCGTCTGCAACGCACGGCGCACGCTGTCGCGCTCGGCCGGCTGGTCGAGCATGCGTTCGGCCGCACGCGTGTGGCTGACGATCGCCGTCAGCGGCTGGTTCAGCTCGTGCGCGAGGCCGGCGGCCATTTCGCCGAAGGTGTCGAGGCGGCCGAAGCGGTCGAGGCGCGCACGTGCATCGGCACGGCGCCGTGCCTCGCGCAGCCGCCATGCGCCGAGCGCACCGGCCGCGAGCAACGCGGCCACCGTGTTCCACAGCGCGATCGACAGCCACGGCAGGTCGGCGGCCGTCAGCGTGCGCGTCGTGCGCAGCACGAAGGCCTGCGGCTGCGCGGGCAGGTGTTTCTCGAGATGCATCGTCCACAGCGGTTGCGCATCGCCGGGCGCGGGCGACAGCAGGTCGATGCGGCGGTCGCGCAATTCCAGCGCCGCCGACGAGATTGTCGTGGACCAGTCCCCCGGCTGCAGCATCCGGCGCGGATCGACGCGCACGGCCCAGCCGGTCCCGGCGACGAGCCAGTACGCAGCGGGGCCGTCGAATGCCAGCGTGAACGGCTTGCCGGGCCGCCGCTGCGGCAGCGCGGCGGGCGCCGGCCCGCCATCGGTCTGCCAGCCCGCGCCGGGCCGCCAGTACGCGAGCCCGCCGAGTTGCGGCATGCGTTCGCGCAGGTTGTCGAGCATATGCGCGGGCGGCGCAGCGAGCGACGACGCGCCGAGCGTCGCGAGAATCGCCTCGTGCTGCGCGGCTTTCTGCGCGAGCAGGCGAATCGTGATGCTCGAATCCTGGAAGAAGCGGTCGTACGCGTCGGAGATGGCGCGCGAGACGACCAACGCGGTGCCGGCGAGGCTCAACGCGAGCCACGCAGCCAAGGCGGCGAGTCGGACGGACGGTTTCATGATCGATGGTAATGCGGCCATGCGCGACGGGTACGGGTCGCGCCGCGCGGCAAGCGAAGCGGTTGAGGGTGACGACGAGCGCGCGCATGGGACAAAGTGCCGTCCCTGCGCGCCGGATCGATTGCGCTCATTGTCGGCAAGTTGGCACTTCCCGTGGTCCGAATGCCGTTATGTTTGCCGTCAGACCCGTCCCAAATCCGGCCACCATTCGCGAATGGCCGTGCCGCGTCGACGACATCGTCTCGCACCTCCACTCGCACGGCGGCGCCCGCACCGGGTCGCAGCGTGAACACGATCGCGGCCGACCCCGCGCAATTTCAGACCAGGCTGATTTTCTTCCCACTCCGAACCGAACACAATCGGCCTGCCTGTCCTCCGGAGCCTCCGGGAGCACAGGCTCCATAGTCGATACTTTCTCCCGCCTCCCCTGGCGGGAATTTTTTTGGACGGCGTCACGCCGAACCCTGCCCGGAACCCGTCCGGCCATGATCCCGCTTCCGTTCATCCGATCGCGCATGCATCCCGCCACCGCGCCACACCGGCCTGGGCCGTCCACATCGTGACCGACGCTTCCTCCACCGCCATCGCGATCCTGACGATCGACCACCCGAGCCGCGGCTCGTTCGACGATCGCCTGCGCCGCGCCGGACATGGCTACGACCGGCTGCGCATCGAGGACATCCTGCGCCGCGCCGGCTACCGGCCGTCGCGCTTCGAGTATCTGCCCGATCTGCTCGCAGCCTGCAACACGCGCGCGTTCGATCTGTTCATCGTGCAATGCGAGACGGCCTGCCGCCGCACGACGGACGCGATCCGTGCGCTGCGCGCGCGTTTCGCCGGCACCGTCGCGATCCTGTCGATCAGTCAGCGCGACACGGAACTCGCGCGATCCGCCTGCTTCACGGCCGGCGCGAACGAGCATCTGCCGTACGCCGTGCCACCGGACCTGCTCGTCGCCAGCATGGCAACGTGGCTGCGCTGGTCCCATCATCGCGCGATCCATCATCGCCACTGGCGCATCGGCAGCTTCGAATTCGACACGGCCACGCGCAGCGTCATCGTCGCCGGCCGCGAGCATGTACTGACGGAGAAACACTTCCAGATCGCAACCGCGTTCTTCCTCAACATGGGCCGCGCGCTCGACCGCGCGCACGTGAGCCAGCTCGTGTGGGGTTCGCTCGTCGCGGCATCCAGCCGGCGGCTCGACACGCACGTCGCGTATCTGCGCGACCGGCTCGAACTCGACGGGCGGCACGGCGTGCGGATGATGACGATGTACGGGGTCGGGTATCGGCTCGTCGCGTGCGAACCGGGCGGGCCCGATTCCGATGGCGCGCCGCCGCAATGACGCCGCGCGCCCCCGCAACCCTGACAGGCCCCATTGCGCGCTGATCGGACTCCATTATCATGGGGGCACCCAGGCCGACCGCCCCGCTCCCGATGGACCACCGCGCCACACCCGATCACGCCCGCGCCGCCGCCGTACACGCGTCCGCCGCGCCGACCCGCATCGGCCGCCGCCAGCGCGCACTGCTCTATGCCGGCGGCGCGGCCGTGACGGTCGCGATCCTGCTCGCCAGCGGCCTGATGCTGTATACGATGGCGCGCGATGCGATCCAGGCGCGCTATACGACGTTCGCGGTGCGCCAGTTCCTCGTCCAGATCGAATTCAAGATGCGCACGACGGGCATGGACACGCTCGTCACGCACGACGAAGCCGTATGGAACACGCGCGCGACCGATCCGGCGCGCGTCGCCGCACTCCAGGCCGGCCGCGGCCGGCTCGTGATCCAAGGCAGCCCGGCCTTCCCGCCGACGCTCGTGCTGGCCGACCTGTCGCCCGCGCAACCGGCCGCGCGCTACGCGCACGATCTCGCGATGGCGAGCGACATGAGCTATCGCGTCGGCGCGTACGTCGCCAAGCACGATGCCGACCGCGCGATCGCGGGCTACGCCTATCGCCCCGACCACAGCTTTGCCGTCGTCATCCCCGAACCGATCCCGCCCGATCCGCTCACCGCGTCGCCCGCCACCGATGCAGCGACGCTCGTCGCGAAAGTCGCCGCCGGCATCGACACGCCGCCGCCCGGCCAATACCAATGGTATGCGCCCGTCTACGATCCCGTACAGCGCCGCGACGTGTTCCGGATCGCCGGTGCCGTCTACGATGCGCGTGCGCCCCGCGCCGTCTTCCTGTCGACGCTGCCGGTCGACGTGTTGCGCACCCGTCTGTCGACGGGCGGCACGACCGACGCCGCGATCGTCGCCGACGCGCAAGGCCGCACGCTGCTGCGCGCGGGCATCGCGGCCGACGACGACGCCACCCGCGTCGCACTTGAGCGCCTCGGCGCGCCCACGCACGAGGCAGCCAATCGCAGCGGGCCGCGCACCGCGTTCGGCGACGGGCTGTTCTCGCTGAGACAGCCCATTCCCGAAACCGACTGGACGCTCGTGCAGGCGTTCACGCTGCGCTCGCTGCTCGCGACGATCGGGCTGCACGCGGGCTGGTACGTCGCGGTCATGCTGGCCGTGATCGCGCTGGTCTGGTGGCTGCTCGTGCGCTTCGACCGCCGCGTATTGAAACCCGACGACGCGCGCACGCGCCGCGTGATCGACAGCGAGAACCTGAACCGGACGATCGTCGAGGCAGCGCCGTCCGGTATCGCGCTGCTGTCGCTCGCCGACGGCGCGGTGCTGCTGCAAAACGACACGATGCGCGACTACGATGCGCGGCGTGCGGGCGAACCTTCGTTGCCGGCGCGGCTGCTCGCACGCTTCGACCGCTCGCCCGCCGCCGCCGCGTGGCAACCCGATCTGCACGTGACGCTGCCCACCGCCGCCGGCGAGGCCGTCGACCTGCTCGTCAATCTGGTGCGCACGCGCTTTCGCGACATGGACGTCGTGCTGTGCAACTTCTCCGACATCACGTCGCAGAAGAACATCGAGCGCCGGCTCGACGAAGCGGCGCGCGCCGCCGACGCCGCGAACGACGCCAAATCGGCGTTCCTCGCGACGATGAGCCACGAGATCCGCACGCCGCTCAATGCGATCCTCGGCAACCTCGAGCTGATCGGCCGCGAGCCGCTCGCCGATTCGCAGCGCGAGCGGCTGCATACGGTCGAGGGCGCGTCGTCGGTGCTGCTCGACCTGATCAACGACATCCTCGACCTGTCGAAAATCGAAGCCGGCCAGATGACGATCGAGGCGATCCCGTTCGATCTCGCGGAGACGGTCCGGCAGACCGGCGCGATGTTCGAGCCGCTCGCGGCCGCGAAGGGGCTGCAGTTCGACGTGTTCGTCGACGATGCGCTCGCGTCGCGCTACGTCGGCGACCCGACGCGTATCCGGCAGGTCGCCGCGAACCTCGTCGGCAACGCGATCAAGTTCACGAACCACGGGGAAATCACGCTCGAGGTCTACCTGCGCGACGACACGAACCCGGAATCGCCCGTCGCGATCGGCGTGAGCGACACGGGCATCGGCATGACCGACGCGCAGCGCGCGGCGCTGTTCCGCCCGTTTACGCAGGCCGACACGTCGATCACGCGCCGCTACGGCGGCACCGGGCTCGGCCTCGCGCTGACGAAGCAGCTCACGCAGATGATGCAGGGCACGGTCGACGTGAAGAGCGAACCCGGCAAGGGCAGCACGTTCGTCGTCACGCTGCCGCTGCGCGCGGCCACCGATGCGCAGGTTGCCGAACATGACGCCGCGCGGGCCGACGATACCGCGCTGCCGGCCGTCGCCGCGCGCGTGCTCGTCGTCGACGATCACCCGGTGAACCGCACGCTGCTGCAAGGGCAACTCGTCACGCTCGGCTATGCGGCGGACGCCGCCGACGATGGCGCGGCGGCGTTGCGGCGCTGCGCGGAGACGCGCCACGACCTCGTGATGACCGATCTCAACATGCCGGGGATGGACGGCTATACGCTCGCGCGCGTGCTGCGTGCGCAATATCCGGGGCTGCCGGTCGTCGCCGTCACCGCGCACGCGAGCGCGGCCGAGCATGCGCGCTGCGCGGAAGCGGGCATCGCCGCCGTGCTCGTGAAACCGGTGCTGCTCGATACGATCGATCGCACCGTGCGGCGTTACGCGCAGACGGCAGCGGCGCAGGCGCCCGCCGCGCGCACGCTCGTCGATCTCGCGCAAGGTCCGCTGCCGCCGGACGTGCACGCGTTGCTCGAAACGAGTCGAGCGCAATCGGTCGCGGCGATGCACGACGCGGCATCACGCAACGATATCGCCGCGCTGCGTCACGAACTGCACTCGCTGCGCGGCGCGTTCGCGACGATTCACGAACATGCCGTGGCCGACGCGATCGGCGAACTGCAAGCCATCGTGCACGGCGGCGACCTGACGTCGTTCGATGCGCGGCTCGCCGACGCGGACGCCCTCGCGCGGGAAGCACTGCGACGGCGCGCAACGCAGGCGCCGACTGCCTGATTCCCGCACGGCCGGCCCTCGCGCGCCGGCCTCCCCGATCCCTCGCCTTTCGTTCTGCGGCGCATGCCCGCGGCGCGTCGTCGCGCGCGTAGGACTGGGCCTACACGGTCGCTATCTCGAATCAGCCAAGGACGACTGATTAGGACGAGGCCGATCCCTACCATCGGTTTGTGAACTGACAAACTGAAAGGAGTAGGGGCATGAACAAGACTTATCGCAGCGTCTGGAACGCCGTGACCAGCACATGGACGGCCGCCGCGGAAACGGCGAAGTCGCATTCGAAGGGATCGGCGCGCGCGGCGCGGCAAGCAGTGATCGCGATCGCGATCGGTGGTGCGGCGATCGGCAGCGCGGCCGCGGCGGAAGCGTGCACGACGGCAGACGGGTCGAGCGGGACAGTCGATGCGGCGGGGGTATGCACGGCGGCAGGCGGTGGTGCGATCGGCATGATGGGCACCGTCGGCACGATGGCGACTGACGATACGACCTTCGTAAAGGTCAACGCTACTGCAAATCCTGCAAGCGCAACCGGCGCCAATGCGATCGCCATCGGTCAAACCGTGACTTCCGCGGGTTCGAGTTCAGTTGCCATCGGCTCCAACACGACGGCCAGCGGCCTGCACTCGGTTGCGCTTGGTGCGGGAGCAAAGAACGCAGACGCCAGCGACCGGCAAATCGCAATCGGCGGCCAAGCGCAAACCACCGGAAGGTACACGATCGCGATGGGCTACCTGGCATCGGCAACGGTCGAAGACGCTCTGGCATTCGGACGCGCGTCTTCCGCAACGAACACCGGCGCGGTGGCGATCGGCGCCACTGCAACGTCGGGCGGCACGGGCTCGACGGCCATCGGCCAGTCAGCAGCCATCGCCAACGGCGCAAACAATGCCGTCGCGCTCGGGATGAACGCACGCGTGGCGAATTCGAACTCGGCCGCCATCGGATCCAATGCGTCCGCCTCCAACAATTATTCGACTGCGTTCGGCACGTCGGCCACCTCGACCGGCACCGCCAGCATGGTGCTCGGCGCCAATTCGACGGCAACCGGGAACTACAGCGTTGCTCTCGGCAGCGCCATTGGTACTGGTCGCGCCGCGGTGGCAACCGGCAACGCGTCGGTCGCGATCGGCACCACGTCCAGCGCCGGCGCCAACAACGCCGTCGCATTGGGCTTCGGCACGGTTGCGGATCGGGACAACACCGTATCCGTGGGTGCCGGTGTTCCCAATATCGACGGGAACAAGTTCACGCGCCAGATCGTCAACGTCGCCGCCGGCACGGAAGACAACGATGCCGTGAACGTCGGCCAGATGAAGACGGAGTTGTCGACGAAGGTCGACGATACGTACGTCAAGATCGATACGAGCAACAGCACGGTCGCCGCGCAAGCGGGTACGGCCGCGCTTGCGATCGGCACGAACACGAGCGCCTCGGGATCTTACGCGACGGCCGTCGGTAACAGCGCACTCGCCAGCGGCAACAACAGCACGGCACTCGGCTTCCAGGCCAGCAGTGCGGGCGGCGCCGCCGTCGCGGTCGGCAATGGCGCGAACGCAAGCGGCTCGCACGGCGTTGCACTGGGCGTCAACGCAAGCGCGTCCCATACCGATTCGGTGGCGCTCGGCGCCGGCGCGGCCACCGATCGCAACAACAGCATTTCGGTCGGCTCGTCGGCGCTGCGTCGGCAGATCACCAACGTGGCCGCCGGCACGCAGGACACGGACGCGGTAAACCTCGGCCAGATGACGGCCGAGTTCACGAAGACGAACAACGCGATCGCCGCGACCAACCTCACGGTCTCCAGCCTGAGCACCGGCTTGTCGACGACGAGCAACACGGTTGCCGGCCTGAGCACCGGGCTCTCGGCCACCAACAGCACCGTCGCGGGTTTGAGCACCGGCCTCTCGTCGACCAACGGCACGGTCGCCGGCTTGAGCACGGGCCTCTCGGCCACCAACAGCACGGTTGCGGGCCTGAGCACGGGCCTCTCATCGACCAACAGCACCGTCGCGGGCCTGAGCACCGGGCTCTCGTCGACCAACAGCACCGTCGCGGGCTTGAGCACCGGGCTCTCGTCGACCAACAGCGCCGTCGCGGGTTTGAGCACCGGGCTCTCGTCGACCAACAGCACCGTCGCCGGACATACGTCGCAGATCAGCGACATCGACGACAAGCTGAGCAAGCTCGAGAGCGGGACCAGCGGTCTCGTGCAACAGGCGAATCCGGGTGACGACATCACGGTCGGCGCGAACACCGGCGGCAACGCCGTGGACTTCAGCGCGACCGGCGGCACCGCACGCACGCTCAAGGGCGTCGCGGCAGGCGACGTGTCGGCCGCCAGCACCGAAGCCGTCAACGGCTCGCAACTGCACGGCGTGTCCGACAGCGTCGCGGCAGCAATCGGCGGCAACTCGAAGGTGAACTCCGACGGTTCGATCTCCGCGCCGTCCTTCACCGTCGGCGACGGCAGCGGCGGCACGAAGATCGTCAACTCGGTCGGCGACGTCGTCACCAATCTCGACGGCCGTGTCACGACCAACGAAGGCGACATCAAGAAGCTCGCCGACGACATCGGCAGCGGCACGCTCGGTCTCGTCCAGCAGGCCAACCCGGGTGACGACATCACCGTCGGCGCGAACACCGACGGCAACGCCGTGAACTTCAGCAGCAAGACCGGCGCGCGCACGCTCAAGGGCGTCGCGGCAGGCGACGTGTCGGCGACGAGCACCGAAGCCGTCAACGGCGCGCAGTTGCATGGCGTGTCCGACAGCGTCGCGGCAGCAATCGGCGGCAACTCGAAGGTGAACTCCGACGGTTCGATCTCCGCGCCGTCCTTCACCGTCGGCGACGGCAGTGGCGGCACGAAGATCGTCAACTCGGTCGGCGACGTCGTCACCAATCTCGACCGCCGTACGACGACCAACGAAGGTGACATCAAGAAGCTCGCTGACGACATCGGCAGCGGCACGCTCGGTCTCGTCCAGCAGGCCAACCCGGGTGACGACATCACCGTCGGCGCGAACACCGACGGCAATGCCGTGAACTTCAGCAGCAAGACCGGCGCTCGCAAGCTCGCAGGCGTCGCGGCAGGCGACGTGTCGGCAACGAGTACCGAAGCCGTCAACGGTTCGCAACTGCACGGCGTGTCCGACAGCGTCGCGGCAGCAATCGGCGGCAACTCGAAGGTGAACTCCGACGGTTCGATCTCCGCACCGTCCTTCACCGTCGGCGACGGCAGTGGCGGCACGAAGATCGTCAACTCGGTCGGCGACGTCGTCACCAATCTCGACCGCCGTACGACGACCAACGAAGGTGACATCAAGAAGCTCGCTGACGACATCGGCAGCGGCACGCTCGGTCTCGTCCAGCAGGCCAACCCGGGTGACGACATCACCGTCGGCGCGAACACCGACGGCAATGCCGTGAACTTCAGCAGCAAGACCGGCGC